>JAZOOX010000046.1:0-33904 GCA_045655245.1 Clostridia bacterium
AGCCCTCTAAATCTCGAAAACCCTTGAAATACAAGGCTTTTCGGGGACGTGGGATTATTCCCACTCTTAACTCTCAAAGCTATTTGTGGTTATATGTGGTCTAAAAACAATCTATTTTGAACCATTCTTTTAAATAAATCCATCTTGTCTTTACAATCTACTAAAAAATGTGCGTCAATCGACGTCATTTACTTTTTTGTTGATTCTTCTTTATCACGCAGAACATCTTCAAAATCAAATATCATAGTGTTGGTGTTAAGTTTTTTAAAACAACGCCTACATCTAAATCTGTTTTGCGTAAATTTAATCCAATCCAAATCGGAATTGTGCTTTTTTCCGCATCTTGAACAGAACAAATACATTTCGTCTGAATTTAATAATGTTTTGACTTTATCAAAGGAAGTATGTGCCGCATATAAGTTTTTCAGAGCCAAGTTGTATTTATTTATACTTACAGTATATTCCCCTAGTTTTGCTATGTCAATGAATATTTTTGTGATAACATCCATTGTATAAAACATAACGTATGGAATAGAGGTATAATAAAAACCAACATTTCTTTGATAAATCTCATCATCCATAAAAACAAAGTTCAGTCCAGATGGAGACGTTTTCAAATTAGCCCTTGTTGTTATCAAGTGGTTTGTAGCCTGTAACATACCATTAAGACTGAACTCTTCGGTATAACTGTACCTAAAATCATACATATCAATTACTGCCGAAACGTCATCTGGTTGTATTTTATGAATATGACTCTTTCTCTTTTCTTCAAAACGTTTGCTTACAATTTCATATTTCCCAACGTCATCAGACTCCAACATCAATTTAACAAGTTCCACTTTATCTACATATAACCATTCGAGATATGCTAATGTTTCTTGTAAAGGTTTCCTTAATAACGCCCAAGCCACATTTATATTTCCGTTAAACGCTTGTTCAATCGAAGCAATATAGTAATTTGAAAAATCTACAACAAGTGAAAAGAACAAATGCTTATAATAAAAATTATATACTACGTCTTCGTGTCCATTCTCTAATAGCCACTTTTGTCTATCCGCATTGTTTAACTTACAATACTCTTTTAGAACATCCTCATTTCCTTCTGAAATAGAAAAATTTTCATTAGATAGATGCTTTTTATCTGCGTGTTTTATCATATCTAACAAACAATTTTTACAATATTCAAGAAACGAGTGGTTAGGACTAAAGTCGGTATTAAAATTATTAGACATTCGTTCTTCTCCTTTTATTATTCCTCGCTTTTTGCCAGGTTGATTAGTGACAAGCAGAACACTTTTTATATCCGTCACCTTTTGCGGCTTCACTGTTATAAATCCAGAAACCATCAGATGTATCTAATTTTGAGCAACCATATTTGTGATAAGTGCTTGAATTATCATCAGGCACTATTTCAGCATGGTCTCTAAAGAATTTCAATTCCCAATAGTTATCCCATTTTTCATCTTCTAAGGTATCAATTTCGCTATATTGATAGATATTAAATCCGATTGCTGTAATTAACGCTATCGAGAATACAAGCACAATAAAGAAAATCTTATTAAATCGAATGCCCTTAAAATACTTCTTTCCACATTCAGTACATTGTTTCGTTTCACCATCAATCAATGAGCCACAACGAGAACAGTATTTTACCTTTTTCTTTTTTTCGTTAGAGGTGTTATGTAATATGGGTTTAACCGTATCAACTACAACGGATGTCGGCTCTTGAATTTGCGTTTCTGGGCGTGGAGTTTCCGTTGGTACACTATCAATTTGCTCTGGAACTTCGTTCTCTATATCGGAATGTACAGTTGTCTTGTCTGATACATCGTCAATCGGTTCTGTTGAAACATCTTCCTCAATAGGTTCGATTTTACTACCGCAATACTGACAGAACTCACTATCATCTGGTAATTTGTGATTACATTTATTACAAATCATTCTTAATCACTCCTTTTCTATGACTTCAGTACCACATTTGTCGCAAAACATTGAACCATCAAGCAATCTGTTACCACACTTTCGGCAAAAAGTAGTTTTATTACCTTCTCCGCCTTCGTACTGTATATTGTTTGGGGTTTCATCAAAATTTCCTGGTGTATATTCTGCTTTAATAAGTCTTTTGTTGAAATATTTAATATTTAGACGATACCAAACAAAAAATGCTATAACCAAAATAATTATTCCACAGATAAGAGCTATACCAATGTCAAAACCATTTTGAATGTATTGCTGTACTGCTTGACTATAAGCCATATATATCGTTTCGTATATTAAAACACCTTTAACAAACGGAACAAAGGCTCTATAATCTCCTCTTGATTTTGCGAAAACCATTATTGAGAGTACAGGCTGAGCAACCGCTCCTAGGAAGTATAGCATCATCCACCAATAGCTTGTATATACTTCTACATATTGAAAGAAATCTGTAATAACCGTTAATGAAGCAAGACAGGCAAGCCACGGTCTAACCTTTGTATAAAAGGTAAACCATTTAGTACCTCTGCTTCTATCCATAAATAAACTATCCATTTTCTAGTCCTCCTTAACAATTGCTGTACCGCATTTGTTACAAAATTGCGCCCCGTCAAGTAATTTGTTGCCACACTTACGACAATATTTTATCTCGGTTGTTTCGTTTGAGTTTTCGTTCTGTGTTGGTTCGCTAATATGTAATGGCTGAAATCCCTCTAGAACCCTACGCTTTTTCAAAATGTTCAACCCTACCGTTGAAAATACACCAGTCCATAAGATATAAGGTGCACCAGAAGATTTCCCATTAAATACTATGAATAGGAACATAACAAAAAAATTTATACCGTAGCAAAGCAAATTGTATTTTTTTCTTGTTATAGTCTTTTTTCTTGTATTTGCGAAAATTATAGGAAACAAGGCATAAGCTAAAAGAGTTATTCCTAACATTATAAGCAGAATTGGTATATATACCGCAGGTCCTTGCTGGAACAGCTCATATGTCATAACGTTCCATCTCCTTCCTCATCATTTTTTCACTTCTTTTTGTTCCACATATATGGCAGAACAAACTATCAGTAGTCAATTTGCTTCCGCAATTAGAACAAATTGCTCCTTCTTCATCCATAGATGAAACATCTAATTCCGAAATAGTTTCTGACACATTCAGTTTGACGTTTCTTTTCTTGTTATGCCTCACAACAAAAACTATAACGAGTGCGATTATTCCGAACATTACAATCATCAACAACACAGGAGTTGTTGGGTTGGTAATATCAACATTTTCGTACTCAACACTATTAAGCAGTTTTTCAAAATCCGTAAAGTATGGACTTTCTTTTGTTCCGCCAAACTGAAACTCATATAACCAGCCATTGTGAAAACGAACTACTCTCGTCATATCCACAATAAACTCCATACCGTACATTTCTTGTTTGCTTTTTTGCTCGGCTATAAAATAATCAATTCCGTTATAGGTAACTTTGGATATATTGTTTGCATCAACACCAAAATATTCCTTCATATCGTCCACGGTAAAAAGTGATGAGTCAAAATCGGAACGAGAAGCTCCAAATTTTTCTGACTCTGACATTTGCGACCAAAGGTCTGTACTTCCGTACATAATTGACAGTCCTTCTTCTTTGCCAGAAGCAAACTTTACATCGATATACTCTCTGTCTTTGGATAAATCCTTTTCGTGCCAATTTGCTGGGACAGTGAATTTGGTATTCGTATCAACATCTATATACTCAAACGCATCGGTTTCTGGAACAGTTGGAGCTGGTATGGGGGCTGTATCAAATACAATACTATCAATAACACCCTTAATAACAGCTTCTTGAGTCTGCGATAATGCTCCAGAATAAGACCTGATGGTAAAATTTATCGTTTTGGCATCATAATTAGTATAATATTGTAAGCCATAAAACGAATTACTTGTATCAGTAATGTGAAGTTTGATGAACTTTGCTTGTGAATGCTCGTAAATGTCATAATTTGTAATGGTAAGTCCATAGTCTTCATATCCTTTCACAAGCGAGGAAGCAAGTGTTTTTAGCGTACCGTTGCTAAATTCAGATAAATTATTAAAAACCCCATCAGTCATAGTTACAACAATTTCTTCGTTAGTTCCATCGTTCGGGATAGCATTAAGATAAACCCCAGTTGACTTGAACTGTTTTATAAGGTCAGTTCCCGACAGTCCACGGTCACTAAAAATAGAACTATATGGTGAAGTATCTTGGGTTATTACATCATATTTTGATGGTATAGTTACCTCAAGTCCTAATTCATCAAGTTCGTATGTACTAGAAGTCGCAAATGCTGGAAGTGTGAAAACGGATAACGAAAAAGCTAAAACAAATAAGCTAGTTAAAATTTTTTTCATAGTATATACCCCTTCAATTCTGCTTATATTATTTTTATTCGCCAGAACTATCATCAGCGTGGATATACTCAACAATGTCGCCATACGACACGCCCAACGCCTTACATATTTTATTGAGGATAGTCATACTGACTTCCTCGTTACGATTGATTTTAGTCCAGGTATTCGCTGACACATTACATCTTTCTCGACACTCCTTCGGGGTGATGTCGTGTTCCAGCATATACCTAAATAAAGGTTTATAACTTACCATAAAAACCACTCCTTATATAGCCTACCAATCAATACAAAATTTTACCAATTACATAATAACACATTTTTCTACAAAAATCAAGATATTATCACAATTTCTTGTGATTTTATCGCTAAATCCCGAATTGAGAACATAAAAAATGCCGAATTCAGCACCACCACACCAAATCGGCTTTTTTACTAAACGATAGATAGCAAGGGATTTTCAAGGTTATAAAATTGATATGTTCGCTAAAACTTCTGGTTATTCCAAACAGGAGTACATAACAAAACGGCTCTTATGTGAAGATGTTATCATAAATCCTAATTGTAGAGTCCAAAAATTCCTCTGTCAGTATCTTAAAGAACTCACAGAGGAATTAAAAAGACTTGAAGTTATTAAGCAAAGTGATGACGTGCTAGATAACATTAAATATATCATTCACTTGATAACACAATTATCAAATGATAAATAAATCTGTTACGAAAAATGCTCTGCCAAAAACGGCAGAGCATTTACTATTATTTAAGAAATTTTCAAAAATGTGCGTCAATCGACGTCATTTTTTAATAGTTATCAAAACTATTTTTCCAAAAAGCCCTTATTTCAAGGGTTTTTAGCGTTTTTGGGATTATTCCCACTCGATGGTGCCGATGGGCTTCGGGGTGAGGTCCAACAAGACGCGGTTGATGCCGTCGACTTCGTGGGTGATGCGCTGGGTGATGTGGTGCAGGAGCGGATAGGGGATTTCTTCGATGGTGGCGCTCATCGCGTCGGTGGTGTTAACCGCACGGATGATGGCGGGCCAGCCTTCGTAGCGTTTGGAGTCCTTTACGCCTACGCTCTTCATATCGGGGACAGCGATAAAATACTGCCAAACTTTACCTGCCAGACCGTTTTTCGCAAATTCCTCGCGGAGGATGGCGTCGGCTTCGCGCAGGGCGTGTAAGCGGTCACGGGTGATTGCACCCAGGCAACGGACACCAAGTCCGGGGCCGGGGAAAGGCTGACGGTCGACCATTTCGGAGGGCAGACCCAACGCCTTGCCGACGATACGCACTTCGTCTTTGTAAAGCAGTTTGATAGGCTCGACCAGTTCGAAGACCATATCTTCGGGGAGACCGCCGACGTTGTGGTGGGCTTTTACGCCGTCACTTTCCAAAATGTCGGGGTAGATGGTACCTTGCGCCAAAAAGCTGATATCATCCAGTTTGCGGGCTTCTTCATCGAAGACTACGATAAACTCGTTACCGATGATCTTGCGTTTTTGCTCGGGATCGGCAACGCCTGCCAGCTTGTCCAAGAAGCGGTCGGTGGCATCGATGTAAATCAAGTTGGCGTCCAGACCGTTTTTGAAGATTTCGATAACCTGTTCGCTTTCGCCCTTACGCATTAAGCCGTGGTTGACGTGGACACAGACCAGTTGTTTGCCGATGGCACGGATTAAAAGTGCGGCAACGACCGAGGAGTCAACGCCGCCGGAGAGGGCAAGAAGCACTTTTTTATCGCCTACCTGGGCGCGTACTTCGGCAACCTGCTCGGCAATAAAGGCTTCGGCAAGTTCGGGAGTGGTGATTCGTTCCATTGTTTCGGGTCGTTTGCAAAGTTCCATCTATACATACCTCCTGAAAAAGAATAGCAAAGTTAATTTTTTATATTATACCACCGCATTTTTAAAAAATCAATAAAATGTCTTTTAATAATGGTAGTTTTTTTGCAATATTTTGATGAAGAAAAGCGCCATTGCCGCGGCGGCGAGTTCCGCTACGACCACCGAAAGCCAAATGCCGTCGATGTCCAGGAACAACGGCAAGATAAACACGGCAGCGATCTGGAAGACCAGCGTTCTTAAAAACGAGATGATGGCGGAAGTCAGGCCGTTGTTTAAGGCGGTAAAGAAGGACGAGCCAAAGATGGCAAGTCCCGCAAACAAAAACGAGAAAGAGAAAATGGTAAACCCGCGGACGGTCATTTCCAAAAGCGCGGTATCGTAGCCGGTGAAGATAAACGCCAAGGGTTTTGCTAATACCTGACCGAGACCCAGCATCACCAGGGAGGTCAGTCCGATAATCAGCAGACTCTTTTTCAACAGATTTCGCAACTCGGCGTGGTTTTGGGCGCCGTGGTTAAAACCGATTAAGGGCGCGGTGCCGATGGAGAAACCAATAAACATCGAGATAAAGACAAAGTTGACGTACATCAGTACACCGTATGCGGCAACGCCGTTCTCCCCCGCGTAGCGCATTAACTGGATGTTATAGAGCATTCCCACCAAGGACATGGACAGGTTGCTGAGCAGTTCGGAAGAGCCGTTGGTGCAGGTTTTGAGCAGGGCTTTTCCGTCAAATTTCGGTTTGGTGATGCGGAGTAAACTGTTGTTGGGGCGCAGGAAATAAAGAAGCGCAAATCCGCCGCCCGAAATCTCACTCATGGCAGTAGCTGCTGCGGCGCCTATCAACCCCCATCGGAAGAACCCGACAAAAAGGGCGTCCAAAACCACATTCATTACCCCAGCGATGATGGTCATGCGCAGACCCAGCTGTGGTTTTTCAGCCGCAACGAAAAAGCTTTGGAACTCCAGTTGCATGATGAAAAGGGGGAGTGAAATCATTAAAATTCGTCCGTAGAGGACGCAGTTTTCCAAAAGTTCGCCCTGGGCGCCCATTCGTGCGGCAACGGGTCGGATCAAAAAGACTCCGCAGACGGCAATCAGTATGCCGAGTCCCAACGATACACAGACGACCAATGAAAAGGTGCGGTTGGCGCGGTCGCGGTTCCCCTCACCCAGGGTTTTGGCTACCAGAGCGCTGCCGCCCGTTCCGAACATAAACCCCAAAGCGCCCAAACCCATTAAAAAGGGCATGATGAAATTGACCGCCGCAAAAGGGGTCTTGCCTACGAAGTTGGATACAAAGAAGCCGTCCACCACGCCGTAAATGGAAGTAAGTATCATCATTGCCATGGTGGGCAGGGTGAACTGAACCAGCTTTTTGGTTGTAAAATGGTCGGATAATTGAATCTGCATAAAATCGTCCTTTCTTCAGGAAACAGTATACGGGTTTTCGGCAGAAAAGTCAAGACGGAGAGATAGGGGGTTGCCTTTTTGTCAAATTTTCGGTATAATAGTACTCGGAAATGAAAAAGGAGGTTTGGCTGTGGTCAAAAAACGACTTTGCTTTTGTGCCGTTTTGCTCTTGCTTTTCGGCTTTGTATTTGGGGCAAACGCCGCTCCTCAGGAGGTTGCCTGTCCCAATTTATCCGTGACGGTATCGTTGGCCGAGGACGGCTCGGCTACGGTGCTGGAGCAGTGGACCTTACAGACCGCCGAAACGGTGGGACGTTTTTCCCGCAGGGTGGCGGTTAAGGACGGTCAGCAACTTTCTGAATGGGAAGTGATTGACTGCAAGGGTGAGGACCTAAAACTCCCCTACACCCCTGTCGAAACCGAGGGAGAGCCCGTTCCGTCTACGTATCGTTTGTCTGAGACAGAGGGTGGGATCAACGCGGAATGGTTCTTTACCCCCGAAGAAAAAACCCGAGTATTCTTGCTGGGCTATAAGGTCAAGAATGCCGTGCTTTGTCATGCGGACATTGCGGACTATACTGCCGCGTTTTCCGATAACGACTACCCCTTTTCTTTGGCGTCGGTGTCGGTAAAAATCTTGCCTGCTCTTCCTGCGGAAACGGTTTTAACGGCGGAAGGATATCTGCACGGGACTTTAGATTGCGAAGTGTCCGTGACCGCGGATGCACTGTTACTGACGGGTAAAAACATCCCCGCAAATACCCCACTGGAGATTCGGTCACTGTTACCCACCGACTACTTCCCTCACCAAGCGGCAGATGCCGAGGTGCAGAAAGAAGTGCTGATTACCGAGGAGGAAGAAGTTCGCCGTCAGGCAGAAACCGCACCCATTCGCTTTTGGATCCTTTGGGGCGGGTTGCTTGCTGTTGCCCTACTGATTGTTTTGGTGGGACTGACCGTTCGTATCAAAACCCTGCGGGCGTGTAAACGCTACGGCGTGGAGAATCACTTTGACCCTGCTTTTGATGCCCCCCAAGTATTATTCCCCGCCGCCTTGCCCGATTTTTACTATTTCTACTCCCCCAAGGCAGAAGACCTGCGGGGGAAACGAGTCGTTGCTACCCTGCTGGACCTGTTTGCCCGCGGGAATATTGCTATCAGCATCAATAAGGACGAGTCCCTGTTGGCGCGGGATAATGTTGTCTTTACCAAAAAAGAAGACCTGCCCGCCGATGCTCCCGAGGCGGAGCGTCTGTTGCTCTCCTTGCTGTTTGAACGGGTTTCGGGCGGGTTGTCCCGATGCACCATGGCAGACCTGGTCCGCTACGGACGTCAGAATCGGGAGGGTGTCGGCGAACTGCTATCCGCTTTTGACGCCGCTTCCCGACACGCATTTAATGAATACGGTTACGCCGAAAATCTGACCCGCCGCAAACGTATTCCTTTACTTTGCGCCATTTTGTCCTTTGTCTTTGCGGCAGCTTTGGGCATCCTTGCGACCTTTACCGACCTGCGATTGTTGGTGTTGGTCCCTGCGTTGATCCTTTGCGGAGTGATGACCGGCGGGTGCCTGTCGGTGCGCCGCCTGACCGAAGAGGGGGAGTCGGCGTTTCTGCATTGGCATACTTACCGACACTTTTTGAAAGACTTTTCCGAGGCCGAGGAGTTCCCGCCCTTTGAAATTTGGGAACCGCTTTTTATTAATGCTGCGGCGCTGGGTGTGTTGGACCGTGTTTTGCCTCAAGTACACGAGCGCAGTCGCGTTCTGCCCAATGAACTGGCGTTTCCCCATTTTGCACCGTTGATGGAGGATGGCGGGATGGAGACCTTGCTGGCGACGGCGTCGGTCTTTGATGGTTTTCCCCATGCACGGTTGCATTCTTACCACGAAGAATAACAAAAAGAGATGCGGAAACCGCATCTCTTTTTTTCTTTGGAGGAGGTCAGCAACGGCCCTTGAAGAGGTCGCCGCCGCAGAGAAGAAAAAAGAGGACAGCAATGACAATAATCCAAATTAAGGTGTTGTCTTTGCCGAACAGGTCACAGTTCATAAGGTATCCTTTCAGATTCAGCAGCCACAGCCGCAATCGTTAGCGGTGGTGCCACAGCCGCAGTTTCCGGAGAAGAGCAGCAGGAAGAGGATGATGAACCACAAAATGGCATCGTTTTCAAAACCTTTGAACATTATTTCACCACCTTTATCAAGGATTCAGCCAAGGTTTAGCAGCAGGTGTTGCCGCAGCCGTTGTTACAGCTGTTGCCGCATCCGTTATCGCCGCCGAACAACAGCAAGAAGACCAGGATGAAGAACAGAATGGAACAGTCGTTACCGAACAGATCTCTGCAAAATCTCATACAATCACCTCCCATCACTTCATCCTATGTGGCGGGGGTCTTTTTGGTGAGGAAAAAGCGTTTGACAGACTGTTGCGGATAGCGTATACTGGAAGAAAAGGGGGATTAACATGCCTTTAAAAATCATTTGCGGACGGAGCGGCACGGGAAAAACCGAACGGTTGTTTTCTGCCTTTGCGAACGCTGCGGCTGAAAAGAGAATTTGGCTGGTTCCGGAGTCTTTTTCCTCCGAAGCGGAGCGGTTGGCGGTAGAACGCCTGGGCGGTTTGGGACCTAACGGTGCGGAAGTGTACAGCTTTCGTCGGATGGCTCGGGCGGTGCGAGAACAGTTCGGGGCTTTCGGTCGGGAGTATCTGACCGCAGCAGACCGCGTTCTTTTAATGAGCACCGTTTTGGAGCGGAATACCGACCGTTTGCAGTTGCTGAAACGGGCGGCGGCTTCCCCTGCCTTCGTATCGGTGCTGCTGGATTTAATCAGTGAATGGAAACGCTACGGCATTACCCCCGAGCAGCTGACTGCTTTCTGCGACAACGCAAAAGAAAGTCCGCTCAAGGCAAAATTAGCGGAGTTATCCTTGTTATATGCCGCCTATGAATCCCGTCTTGCCGACCGTTATGCCGATCCCGAAGACGACCTGGCATTGTTGGCTGAACAACTCCCTAAGACCGATTGTTTTGATGGCGCCGAGTGGTTTTTGGACGGGTTTTACGAGTTTACCAAGACGGAACTTGATATTCTGGGGACGCTGATGCAACGCGGCAGTTGTGTCACCGTGGCCCTGTTATGCGACCGTGTGACCAATGGCGGAAGCGAGACCTTTTCCGCCGTGCGCCGTACTGCCGAAAAGCTGATACAAACGGCGGCGGAACGGGGGATTGCCGTGGACGAGATCACCGTCTTGACCGAACGGCATCGTTTTGTAAAGGTCCCCGATCTGGCGTATGTCGAAGCAACACTTGCCGAGGCGCCCGCAACGGTGCCTGATCGTGCCGAGCATTTAACGGTAACCGCCTGTTCCGACATCCATGAAGAACTGCACGCCGCGGCGCGGGAAGTCCTGCGTCTTTGCCGCGAAGAAGGGTATCGATTTAACGAAATGGCGCTTTTGGCACGGGATCTTGCTCCTTATAAAAATATGCTTTCCCAGGTGTTCCGTTCTTACGGAATCCCCGTGTTTTTGGACAATAAAGTGGCGGCGTTGACTCATCCCACCGTGCGGTTTTGTTTATTGGCGTTGGATGCTGTTTCCGAAAGTTACGGTGCGGAAGTGATGTTCGATTATTTAAAAAGTGACTTGCTCCCCTTGCCTTTCGAGACGGTCTGTGCCATGGAAAACGAAGTACTGGCTTTGGGCATCCGTGGCAGCGGTTGGAAAAAGCCGTGGGACAACTCCTTAGAGGAAGCCCGACAACAGATCATCGCGCCTTTGGAGGCCTTTCGCGAGAAGGTCGCTTACGGCGTTTCGGGGCGGGAGATGGCAGCCGCGTTTTTTGACTTACTGGTGGCTCTAAAAGTTCCTGAAACCCTAAAAAAGAAAGAAAAGGCGTTGCTGGATTCAGGTGCGCTGAAGGAGCGGGAAATCACCCGCCAGGTCTGGCATCTGATTTGCGGATTGTTAGACCGCACTGCCGATTGGCTGGAAAATGACCGCCTGACCGCAAAACGCTTTGCCCGTATCTTAAAAATGACCTTCCAGACCCTGGAGTTGGGGAGCATTCCTCCTATGCAGGACGCCCTCTTGATTTCGGACACTGCACGGGTACGAAGCGGAAAAATCCGCGGGGTACTGCTCTTGGGTGCCAATGAAGGCGAATGTCCCAAGACCGCTTTTTCAGAGGGGATCTTGGACGACCGTGAGCGGACCGTGTTGCTGGATGCGGGGCTTGAAATGGCGCCTACGGGAAGTGCTCGCGCCGATCTGGAGTCGTTGTATCTGTACAACGCCATTACCCGCGCCGAAGAGCGGGTCTGCGTTTTTTATCATTTATTCGCAGGGGAGCGTACCTACCCCTCTTATTGGGTAGAAGCGTTGCGGGAGCAGTTGCCTGAAACGGTTTTCCGCAAGGCAGAATCCGCATTGTCAGCGCCCCACCCCACCCTGCGGCTACTTTCCGAAACCCTCTCCCGTGATGGGACCCTGCCCCCTCCCGTCGCCGAGGCCGCCTCCTGGTTTTTGGAGCAGGAGGAGTACCGTTACCGCATAAAGGGGTTGCTCTACCGTGCCCACGCTAAAAACGTTCCCTCTTCTTTATCTAAAGAGGCTTTGGACGGCATCCGTCACCGTTTGGAAAAGCAGAGTGTTTCGGGCATTGAAATGTACTATTCCTGCCCCTATCGCTATTACCTTTATCGGATGCTGGGGGCACAGGAACGTCGTGTACTGCAGTTTGGTGCGCCCGACATCGGGAACATGGTACACGCTTCCTTGGAACAGATCTCGGCGTTGTCTCAACAAAACCCGCCCAAGACCGCCAAGGAAATGGTGCGCCTTGCATTGAACGTTTTGAAAGAACTCCGAGAGAAAGAAAAGGCGCGGTTGGAGTACAGCCCCGCCTTCCGCTTCACCTTTTCTCAGGTAAAAAAGATTACCCTGCGAACCGCCTTGGCGATTTGGGACCAAAACCGCCGCTCCCAATTTGTGCAGGTCAAGCAGGAGGTAAAATTCGGTTTTGACACCGAGGACGGGTATCCCGCCCTTTCCATTCCCTTGCCTGACGGAAGCGAAATGCGCTTTCACGGTGTGATCGACCGCATTGACCGCTATCAGGACTTTTTGCGAATTATCGACTATAAAACGGGAACGAAAGATTTTTCCGAAAAGGAGCTGGATGCAGGGGTTCAGTTGCAGTTGCCCCTGTACCTGCGGGCGGCATGTAACGGTGAAAAAGGCGTTCCTGCGGGGGTCTTTTACTTTCCTGCCATTGCCGAATTGACCCGCGCCAAAGGGAAGCTTCTGCCCGAGACTGCCGCCGTCAGCCAACGGAGCCAGTATCGGCTGAAGGGGGTCTTGTTAAACGAGCCGGAGGTGCTGACCGCAATGGACCGCGACTATGCCGAAAAGGACGGCTATCTGCCCGTTTCGGTCAAAAAGGACGGGGTTTCGGGTAAGAGCCTGATGACCGCCGACCAATTGTACGGGCTGTGTGAGCTGGCAGAGGAGCGGATGCACCAAGCCTGTCGGGACATCGTAGACGGGAAAATCCCCATTTCCCCCTGCAACGTGGGGAAGGATGCCTGCACCTATTGCAAGATGCGCCCGATTTGCGGGTTTGACATTGCCCTTGGCAACAGCCACCGTGGCGGAGAGGAGGAGTCGGACGATGAAATGGACGAATGAGCAGTATGAAGCCATTACCCACCGCAACAGCAATCTGTTGGTTTCTGCTGCGGCAGGTTCGGGCAAGACTGCAGTTTTGGTCGAACGGATTATGGGACTCCTTTGCGACGGTGAATCGCCTGTGGATGCGGACCGGCTGTTGGTGGTGACCTTTACCAACGCCGCTGCCGCGGAAATGCGCCAAAAAATCGAAACCGCATTGCGGAAACGGATTGCCGAGAACCCTGAAAACACCCACCTGCGCCGTCAGCGAATGCTTCTGCAACGGGCGCAGATCTCTACCGTCCACGCCTTTTGTCAAAACCTGCTCCGTCGCTACTTTTATGCTTGTGATATTGATCCGTCCTTTACGGTCGTGGAAGCCACTGACGGGGAGTTGTTACGCAAATCGGTGTTGGCGGAGCTGCTGGAAGAGCGGATGGACAAGCCCACTGCGGCGTTGCGCCGTCTTGCCGCCACCGTTTGTACCCGCGGGGATCAGCCCCTTCACGATATGGTGCTGACTTTACACCAGTTCTTTTCTTCCCTGCCCTTTTTTGAAAGCCGTTTAGAAACGTTTTCTGCCGAACTGTCTGCCTGTAAGTCCTTTGAAGAAACGATCTGGGGACAGTATTTGTTTTCGCTGGCAAAAGAACGGCTGAGTGAGGCACAGGTCTGCAACGAACTGGCGTTGTCGGTTGCCCGTGCAACCGAGGGGCTGGAGAAGTACCAAGCTCTTTTAATTACGGATGCCGCTGTTCTTGCAGAATTGGATGAACTGGCGGGACGTGGCTGGGACGCATTGTTGAATGGATTGGACATGGTGAAATGGACTACCCTGCCCGCCTGCAAAGTGCCGGAGCGAGAGGCTGTTAAAAAGGACCGTGAGCGGATGAAATCGGCGGTCAAGGCAACGGGAAAAATTCTTGCAAAACCGGTCGCCGAACTGAAAGAAGAACTGTCCGCCATTGCACCCGTTGTGGCTGAGCTTTGCCGCCTGGTCTGCGACCTGAACGAGCGTTTCCGCACCGCAAAAAAAGAACGGGCGGTTTTGGACTTTGCGGATTTGGAACATTACACCCTTGCCCTTTTGTACGAGCAAGAGGGAGTGGAATCCCCTGTGGCAGAGGAGGTTCGCAGCCTGTTTGATGCGGTTCTGGTAGACGAGTATCAGGACACCAACGACACCCAGGAGCTGATTTTTAAAGCTGTTTCCAACGGCAAGAATTTGTTTACCGTGGGGGATGTCAAGCAAAGCATCTATGGGTTTCGCGGCGCCGTACCCCAACTGTTTATGGCGCGGGCGGCCCGTTACGAAACGGGAGAAGAAGCGGGAAAACGCATTGACCTGAACCGCAACTTCCGCAGTCGCAGTACGGTGCTTAAGGGCATTAACCAAATATTTGAAAGGCTGATGACCTCAGCCTCTTCCGAACTGGTCTATGACCACCGGGAGGCGTTGGTGTTTGGTCAGACTTCATACGATATTGCCGCAGACAAAAAGTGCCGTCTTTGCCTTTACGAGACGGTCAGCGGCAGAAAAGCCGACAACCTGCCCTTGGAAGCGGGCTGGATTGCCGACGAAATTTTGCGGATGGTCACTGCGAAACAGCCCGTTTGCGAAAACGGGGTCAATCGCCCCATCCGTTATGCGGATATCGCCGTGCTCTTTCGCTCGGACAGCGGGACGGGCGCCGCTTTGCTGGACGCATTCAAAGCAAAAGGAATCCCCGCCGTTTCGGAGCGGGGGGACTCTTTCTTTGACCGTCCCGAAGTACAAACGATGATCAGTTTGCTGGAGATCATCGATAACCCCTTACAGGACATCCCTTTGGTTGCGGTCTTGCGTTCCCCCATTGCGGGATTTGATGAAGACCGACTCCTTCGTTTGCGGGGGACTTACGGAAAAGGGAGCGTTTATGCCCTCTTAAAGTCTGCCGCCAAAGATGGGGACAAGGCGGCGTACGCCTTTTTAAAACGGCTCTCCGATTGGCGGGAGCGTGCCGCCCAGGAACCCCTGGGACGGTTTGTGCAGGAGCTGTTGTACGAAACGGATTTGGACCTCTATTACGGGGTTCAGCCCGACGGTGCTTCCCGCTCTGCCCGACTTCATGCTCTGACAGAATTGGCAGTCTCCTTTGAAACCAACAACTACCACGGTCTGTCCGCTTTTGTTCGCCGCCTGAACGCCATGGCGGAAAAGAAGCAAAACCCTGTTGCAGGGCCGACGCCCGAATCGGATAACGCGGTTCGTTTGCTGACCATCCACAAAAGTAAGGGGTTGGAGTTCCCCGTGGTATTCCTCTGCCGAGCCGACAGTTCTTTAAAGCATAAGGACATGGCAAAGTGCGTTTACCACAAAACCTACGGCATCGGTGTAGAGGCAATGGACCCCCGTTTGCGGATCCGTTACCCCACAGCGGTCAGCGATGTAATTTTGCGGGCGCAACTGTCCGAAAGCGTAAACGAGGAACTGCGGGTTTTGTATGTTGCCCTGACCCGTGCTAAGGAAGAGCTGATCGTTACCGGTGCCTTCAAAAGCCCCGATAAGTTGGAAGAAAAGCTTTTCCCCACACTTATTACCCATGCTTTTTTGACCGAGAACTTTAACTATCTGGACTGGATGCTTGCGGTGCTTGCGGTTGCGCCCAACCGTCCCGAAAAGATTTGGGGTGCTTATGGATGCTGGGAATTGGCACAGATAAAGGCACCTGCAACCGGGGTGGTTGTAACAGACGAAGAGGCTCAAAAGGAGCAGGTTTTGCCCCCACCCTCCCAAGAAACGGCGGCAATTCTTTCTTATCGCTACCCTTATGAAGATGCGGCAAAACGCCCCGTTAAGATGACCGTTACCCAATTGAAACGCGCCGCCGAAGAAGGGGATGGCATCCTCCTGCATCCCCGCCGTGTGTACGATTTGGAACGTCCTAAGTTTTTGCAGGAGCAAAAACTGTCGGGGGCGGAAGAGGGCGATTTGATGCACCGTTGTTTTGAACATTTAAAACTGGATACGACGGCGGTGGGAGAACAACTTACGAATCTGACCGATGGGGGCTGGCTTTCGGCAGATGAAGCTGCTCAGGTAGACCTTAAAATGCTGGAACAGTTTTTGTCCAGTACCCTTTTCGGACGGATGCAAAAAGCAGACGCCCTTTGGCGGGAACAAAGCTTTGAAACCCAATTGGAAACTGCCCTGGGAACAATGCTGGTGCAGGGTATTGTGGACTGTTATTTCGAAGAAGAGGACGGTTTGATAGTGGTCGACTATAAGACCGATCGCGTTAAAACCGCCGATGAACTGGCGGAGCGCTATCGTGTGCAGTTGGATTCTTATGCCGAGGCGCTGTCTAAACTGACCCAAAAGCCGGTGAAAGAAAAAATCATTTGGGCAGCACGGTTGGGTGAAGCCATAACAGTTTAAATTTGTCGGTAGACAATCCGCTGAAGATCTGTTATAATGGCTTATTGAAAGGATGAGTGTGATGAAAAAATCGATTATGACCATAAATGTTTCCGACCGTCCGCCAAGTCATTCCCGTCGGCGGAGAAGACGGCTCCGCCTTTCCCGGAAAGGGAAAAATCGGCTTCTCTTTTTACTGGTGTTGGCTGTTTTGTTCGGGCTTTCCTGCGGGATTACCACCCTGGTGGCTTCCCGCCCCGAAACGGGATCCGAGCCGGTGGCAGACCTTCCCGAAACCGAGCATATTCCCGTTGTGGCGCCGAAACCTGTTTCGGATCCCACCTTGCCTACCATCGTGACCGTGAAAGAGGAAGAACCTGAAGAAACCCTGCCCGAAGGCGAGGTTGGCGGCGAGGACCCGAATTCCGAAGCCCCTGCCGAACCCAACGAAGAAACGATGGGTGAGGAAGGCGTCGGGGAGACTACTCTGCCCAATGAGGGAACAGGAGAACCGCCTGTCGAGGCGCCCGTAACCGAAGCTCCTGATGTTGCGGAACCGGTTGTCGAAGAGACCCTTTGAAAAAAAGCCTGCGAAAGCGGGCTTTTTTCGTTTTAGGTCTTGCACAAAGTGCAAAAAAACGATATAATATAATGTACATTTATATTCAGGCGGAGGTGGAAGGTTGATGCTGGCAACGGTAAATAGTTGTGCCCTTTTTGGGTTAAAAGGATATCTGGTTACGATCGAAGCGGATTTGAGTAACGGGTTGCCTGCATTTGAGATTGTCGGACTTCCCGATGCCGCGGTTAAAGAAGCGAAGGAACGGGTAAAATCCGCCATTGTAAACGCGGGTCTGCGTTTTCCTGATCGCCGTATTACTGTGAACCTAAGTCCCGCATCCCTGAAAAAAGAGGGCGCGGGGTTTGATCTGCCCATTGCCGTTGCGCTGATGGGCGCATCCGAGCAAATCCCCCTGAGCCGAACAGTAACCTATGGGTTTTTGGGCGAGCTGTCTTTATCCGGTGAATTGCGCCCCGTCCGCGGAGTCTTACCCGCTTGTATGGCATTGAAAAAGGCGGGAATCCAGCGGGTCATTCTGCCTGAAGGAAACGCCGCTGAAGCTGCCGTTTGTGGGTTGGAGGTCTATCCCGCCAAAAACCTGCGAGAGTTGGTTGCACATTTTTCTGCTGATGCTCTTTTATCCCGAAAATTGCCCTCCCCCGACTTATGGGAAGAGGAACGGGATGGTTTTTTAGACTTTGCTGACGTTCGTGGCCAGCAGGTCGCCCGCCGAGGAATGGAGATTGCCGCCAGCGGCGGACACAATATTTTGATGATCGGCCCGCCCGGATCGGGCAAGACCATGATCGCCAAACGCCTCCCATCCATTCTGCCGCCCATGACGCGGGAAGAATCCTTGGAAGTTTCGCAAATTTACAGCGTTGCGGGATTGTTGCCTCAGGGGTACGCCCTGCTGAAGCAACGCCCTTTCCGCAACATTCATCATACCGTTTCGGCGCCTGCTTTGGCGGGCGGCGGTGCGGGCATTCCCCGTCCCGGCGAGTTGAGTCTTGCCCATAACGGCGTCCTCTTTTTGGACGAACTGCCGGAGTTCCAGCGGGATGCCCTTGAAGTTTTGCGCCAACCCTTAGAGAATGGCACCGTCTCCCTGTCTCGTGTAGCAGGGCAGGTGCAGTATCCCGCTTCGGTGATGTTGGTGGCGTCGATGAACCCCTGTCGTTGCGGTTACTACGGTACCGACAAGTGCCATTGCACCCAAAGTCAGGTGGAGCAGTACCTCCATAAAATCAGCGGACCGCTGTTGGACCGCATTGACATTCACATCGAAGTCGAGGCGGTCGCTTATGAAGAACTGGAGTCCCGCCAAAAGGGCGAGTCTTCCGCTGTGATGCGGGAACGGGTCCTTCGTGCACGGCAACGTCAGGCGGAACGGTTTGCAGGAACGGGGATTTTCTGCAATGCACAAATGACCCCCGCTCAGGTGGATGAATTCTGTGTCCTGGACGAAGAGGGCAATGCCCTCCTAAAGTCGGTCTTTGACCGCCTGGGTATGAGCGCGCGGGGATACCACCGCATTTTAAAGGTTGCGCGTACGGTCGCCGATTTGGATGGTGCTGATAAGATCGGTACGGTCCACCTTGCCGAGGCGATCCAGTACCGCAGTTTTGACCGAAAGTATTGGGGGCGTTAATATGAACAATCGACCGATTGGTGTTTTTGACTCGGGCCTTGGCGGCCTGACCGTTATGCGGGAATTAAAACGCCTTTTACCCAACGAAGAACTGATTTATTTCGGGGACACGGCACGGGTACCTTACGGGTCCCGTTCCCCTGAAACCATAATTAAATACGTAGCGTCGGACATTCGTTTTTTGCGAAACTTTAATGTCAAACTGATTGTTGCCGCCTGTGGGACCGCCAGTTCTGTGGCGTTGCCCCTGTTAAAGGAATCCAGTGACGTTCCCTTGATCAGTGTGGTCGAGCCTGCCGCGGCGGCGGCGGTCAGCCGCACCAAAAAGGGCCCCGTCGGGGTTTTGGGTACCCAGGGTACCATTGGTTCGGGCGCGTTTCGCAAAGCCATTTCCGCCATTGACCCGCAAATGGGGATTGTGGAAAAGGCGTGTCCAATGTTTGTTCCTTTGGTGGAAAACGGCTACATTAACCCCGAAAACCCCGTAACCCGACTGGTGGTCAAAGAGTATTTGGAAGAGCTTTGCGCCGCCGAGGTGGAGACGGTGATTATGGGATGTACGCACTATCCGCTGTTGCAGGGGTTTTTAAAAGAGGCTCTTCCCGAAAACGTTTCGTTAATCAATATGGGGCATGCAACGGCAGAGTACGTAAAAACCTTTTTGGCGGAGACCGATTCCGCACGGGAAGCGGAAACGCCGCCCCGTTTGCGTTATTTCTGGAGCGAGCAGTCTAAGAACCTGGAAATGTTCCGCTTTGACAGTGAGTTGTTTGACTGCTTAAGCCGGATGCAGGAAATCGAAATTGACGGAGTTTGATATGGAAAAAGAAGTATTCATTACCATTAACACAATTCAGCGATGTGAGGGGCAATCCCCTGACCGCATCAACTTTACTGCCCCCGCCAAGATGACCAGGACGGAGGACGGGACCTATACCTTCGAGTACGATGAAAGCGATATTTTGGGGCTGGAGGGGGTCACCACCATCCTGACTGTCAAGGACGGCACTGCCGATCTAAGGCGGCTGGGTCCTGCCCGCATCCATCTGCGGTTTAACCCCCAAAAACGGTTTTTAACCAATTACGAACTGCCTTACGGCGGAGTGATGATGGGTGTTTCCACTTCTTCGGTGTTAAACCGATTGGAGTCAGACGGAATTTTAATCGTATGCTACAAAATGGATATCCAAAGCCGACCCTTTTCCAAAAACCGATTGGAATTGCGTGTTTTAAATAAAGGTAACTAAGGAGGACATAAAATGCCTAATTTGATGAAAGAAGTAAAGGACAAACTGGATTCGATTTTACGCGGCGCCTTTGATGCGGCGGTTGAGGACGGTGTTCTGACTGCAATGGACGAGCTTCCCGCCTATGTGATTGAGGAACCGAAAAACCGTGACCACGGTGACTTCTCCACCAATCTGGCAATGCAACTGGCCCGTGCACAGCGCACGGCACCGCAAAAAATTGCTCAGGCGTTGGTGGAGCATATGACCTTGACTGCGCCGGTTGAAAAGATAGAGGTTGCGGGGGCGGGCTTTATCAACTTTACCCTGACCGAAACCTGGCTGACCGCCGTTTTGCCTATGATCGAAAAAGAGGGCGCCAACTACGGCCGTGTTTCTGACGGACAGGGCGAAAAGGTGTTGGTAGAGTTCGTCAGTGCCAACCCCACCGGTCCGATGCATATGGGCAACGCCCGTGGCGGTGCTTTGGGTGACTGTCTTGCCGAGGTGCTGGATTGGGCAGGTTATGACGTTGCTCGTGAGTTTTATGTCAACGATGCGGGCAACCAGATTGAGAAATTTGCCAATTCCCTGGAAGCTCGTTATATGCAACTGGTTTTGGGGGATGAGGAAGCTTGGCCCTTTCCCGAGGACGGTTACCACGGGGACGATATCCGCGAACGTGCTCAGGCGTTTTTAGACCGTGAGGGGGACCGTTTTCGTGACGCTGACCCCAAAGAACGCCGTGACGCACTGGTAGCGTTCGGCTTAGAAAAGAATATTGCCGCTTTGCACGACGGGATGGATTTGTATCGCATCCATTATGACGAATGGTTCCGGGAAAGCGCCCTTTATGCCTCGAATGAGGTGGAAGAGACCTTAAACCTGCTGAAGAACAGCGGATATACTTATGAAAAAGAAGGCGCACTTTGGTTTAAGTCTTCCGAGTTTGTTCCTGCCCAGGGCGACGAAGAAGCCAAGGATGATGTACTGGTACGTGCCAACGGTATTCCTACCTATTTTGCGGCGGACATCGCTTATCATCGCAATAAGCTGGAAAAACGCGGATTTGACCGTGCGATTGACATTTGGGGTGCGGACCATCACGGACACATTGCCCGTATGAAGGGGGCATTGTCCGCATTGGGGATCAACCCCGACCGTTTCCAGGTTGTTATTATGCAGCTGGTCCGCTTGCTTCGTAACGGCGAAGTAGCAAGAATGTCCAAGCGTGCGGGCAAGACCATCAGTCTGACCGACCTGCTGGAAGAAACGGGCGTGGATGCGGCACGTTTCTTGTTTAATATGCGCGCGGCAGGAAGCCATTTGGATTTTGACCTGGATTTGGCGGTTGCCCAGTCCAACGAAAATCCTGTTTATTATGTTCAGTATGCTCATGCACGTATCTGCAGTATCCTCCGTCTGGCGGAAGAAGAGGGAATTGTAAGAAAGAGCGCGTCCGAACTGAATTTGAACCTGTTGATTGCTCCCGAAGAAAAGGCGTTGCTGAATGTTTTGGCACAGTTGCCCGATGAAGTAAGCATTGCCGCAAAGACTTGCGAGCCGTCTAAGATGACCCATTATGTTATGGATCTGGCAGCTGCATTCCACACCTTCTATGGCGCTTGCCGTGTTCGGTGTGAAGATGCCGAACTGCAACTGGCTCGTCTGGCCCTTTGCGCCGCTGCACGGGATGTTATTAAGAACGTATTGACCATGCTTGGTGTTACTGCTCCTGAAAGAATGTAAGGGGGTATATTATAATGAAGAAACAGCTTACGGCTTTACTGCTGGTGCTTTTGCTTTTGTGTAATTTTTCCGTCTTTGCTACCGAAGAAGGGGAACTTGCGGCTGACAAGTTCGAGTATGTGGTGGATCTGACGGGACTCTTATATTACGAAGAGCCTGAGTTCGAGTCCCTCTTTTTTGATACTTTGCAGACTTACCTGGAAGAGAACCCCGATGAACTGGGCAAGGTATTGTCCATTATGTTGGGGAAACTGGACGAAAACAGCGATTATTTAAACGAGAGCCAAAGCGCCCAGATGGACATCCTGCAATCGGGTGAGATTTACGGCATCGGTATTACGGTTGGGGAAAAGGGCAAAGGCCTTTTGGTGCAATCCACCCTGCCCGACGGTCCTGCCGAGCGTGCCGGAATCCGTGCAGGGGATATGATTATGACCATTGACGGGGAGTCGGTTCTGCCGTTGGATCAGGCGGGGTGTATTGCTCTTATCCGTGGCGAGCTGGGGACGGAGGTTACGGTGGAGATTCAGCGCGGCAACGACCCCGAGCTGTTGTCTTTTACTTTGATTCGTGCCCCCGTACATCCTACCGAAGTCAGTTCCGGTATGGCAGACGATAAAATCGGATATGTCCGCATTTACTCCTTTACTACGGGAGTTGCCGCCGATGTAGCAGCACAGGTAGCGGAATTAAAAGAAAAAGGTGCGGAAAAACTGATCATCGACCTGCGAGACAACTTGGGCGGCGTTGCCACCGAGGCGATCGCACTTGCCAACGCCTTTTTGCCCAAGGATGCCGTGATCATGACCGAGACCTATCGGGACCCCGAATTGACCACCGTATACCGAGCGGATGGTACAGGAGAGGTTTGGCCGATGGTGGTGTTAGTGAACGAAAACACCGCTTCGGCATCCGAGATCCTTTGCGGTGCGTTAAAAGAAAATAAAGTTGCTACCGTTATCGGCCGCAGAACGTATGGCAAAGCCAGTATGCAGGTGCGGTTTATGCTCAGCAAAACCGAGTCGGTTAAGATTACGGTGGGGCACTATCTGATTCCGGGGGACATCAACATCCACGGCATCGGGATTGACCCCGACGAAAGCATTCGTAACCGCACCCGCAAGGTGGATATGGAAACGGATTTTCCCGCGTTGTCGATTACCCGCCGCCTGTATGTGGGCGACGAGGGTGAAGATGTACGAGTTGTCGAGGAATATTTAAAAGCAATGGGTTACGGCACCGGGGAGGTAGACGGCGTATTCGATACCTTTACCGAGCAGGCAGTCTGGTGTTTCCAGCGGGAACACGACCTGTTCCCCTACGGCGTGGCAGACTTTACCACCCAGTTAAACCTTTGCTCCGAATTGGAAAAGTTCGAGATTTTGGAAGACCGCCAGTTTAATCGTGCGGTTGAAATCTTACAATAAAAGTCGGTCTCCCGTCCATAGGCGGGAGAACCTTTATAGGTGAAAATATGAAACGCTTGGACCAGTTCTTGGCAAACCACGGCTGTGGCAGTCGTACCGCAGTAAAAGCAACGATCCGCCGCGGCAGAGTGGAGGTCAACGGCGTGACAGTTACCGCCGCTGATACCCACATCGACCCCGAAAAGGACACCGTTTTATGGAACGGTAAACCGATTTTGAACCGCCCCTATGTGTATTTGATGCTTCATAAGCCGAAAGGCGTGGTCAGCGCTACCGAAGACCGTCGCTATCCCACGGTACTATCTTTGGTGCCCGAGGAATTTGCGCACTACGACCTCTTTCCGGCAGGACGGTTGGACAAGGACACTACAGGGTTTGTTTTATTGACCAACGACGGGGATTTTGCTCATCGGATCCTGTCCCCCAAGCATCATGTGGATAAGATTTATCGGGCAGAACTTACCGATCCGATCCCAAGACTTACGGCGGAAAAATTTGCCCAAGGGTTGGTGCTGAAAGACGGGACCAAGACGCTTCCTGCACAACTAGATGTTGTGGATGATTTTCACGCCGTTATCACCCTACGCGAAGGAAAGTACCATCAAATCAAGCGGATGTTTGCCGCTTGTGGCACAACGGTGAAAGAACTGCACCGCTCTGCCATTGGCGGGGTTTTTCTGGACACCGACCTGGCAGAAGGAGATTGTCGGCCGCTGTCCGAGCAGGAACTTCAGACCCTGCTTTCCAAGGTTTAAATAAACACACTATATATAGGAAGAAACAGGTGACTAAAATGTTTTTTAATTTTTTGTCGTGTTTGGCAATCCATATTGGTCTGGCAGGTTGCGGGTTTATCGTCTTTATCGTGGCAGGGACACAATCCCTTCCCGACTGGACACGCATCGCCATCATCGCATTGGGGACCCTTTTGGTTTTATTGCTTTATTTTGTAACGGGAATCACCTTTGAAAAAGGGGAAAAACAATGGCAAAAAGAGGTTTCTGCGTGGGGGCTTTCCGTCCTGCTTTTGGTACTGAGTATCCTGTCTCAGCTTTGCGGATGGACGGCGTTGAATGACGGGTTGTTTTTAAACGCTCCCTTTCTGCCCCTTTGGTTGATTTTTGATCTTTTTAAGATTTCGATTCCCGTTTCTGCACTGATTTTTTCGGTCCTTCCGTCAATTTTTATTTGGTTGGGGGTAAAAGCGCAGAAAACCGCATTGTATCGGTGGTTCCGCCGCTGAATTTGCAACAGAACTTTGACGAATTTGTTACAAAAGTTTTAAAAAATGCTTGACAAACCAAAAAAACCTTGCTATAATTGCAAACGCTCCCACCCGGAGCCTGCAAAAGTCCTGCATAGTTTTGCCAAATGGGGCGTAAAATAGGACAGAGCGGAATTATAGGAGGTTATGAAAATGCATATGAAAGACGCGAACGGGAAGTTTGTTCGGCCGTCGATCCGAAGCGTTCTCATGATATCGTTTGTTTTGCTGGCCATCATTGCAACATCGGTTGGAAGCTATGTTGCAGGCCTTTGTCGGATCGCGGCGACCAAAACGGTTACGCTGCAAGTAGACGGAACGACCCAAACGGTCGAAACCATTGCCATTGATGTTGCTCGGTTCTTAGACCAGCAAGAGGTTGTTTTAGGCAGTTTTGATGCTGTCGAACCCGCGCTCGAGGAAGCTCTTTTCAACGGTGCTACCGTTACGGTTACCCGTGCGGTACCGTTTAACCTGATCATCGGCGGAGTAGCTGAGACGGCTTATTCTGCAGATAAAACCGTTGCTGATTTTCTGGCTGCCCGCCAGATTGCAATCGGCGAGTATGACGAAGTAACTCCCGCAACGACCGAGGCGATGGCCGAAGATATGACTTTGGTTATTGACCGCATTGTCAAGGATACGGTTACCGAAACGATTGTTGTTCCCAGCCCCGAAGAACGCCGTGCCAATGCCACAATGCAGCGCGGTACCACCAAGGTTGTTTCTCAGGGCAAAGAGGGTTCTGCTGAAGTAACGTTGGAACGCACCTTCCGCAACGGTGTGGAGGAAAGCAGCACCGAGATTGCCCGGAGGGTTATCACCGAGGCAACCCCCACGGTGATTGAGTATGGTACCTATGCTGTCATCAACACTTCCCGCGGGGAACTGCGGTACAGCAAGGTGTTGGATATCACCTGTACGGCTTATGACTTGGGTTACGCAAGTTGCGGTAAAAACCCCGGCGACCGCGGTTATGGCATTACTGCTTCGGGGATGCCTGCACAGCGCGGGGTGGTTTCGGTAGACCCCCGTGTCATTCCTTTGGGCACCCGCCTTTATATCGAGGCGGCTGACGGAAAGTCCTGGTCCTACGGTTATGCTGTAGCGGGGGACACCGGCGGCAACATCAAAGGGAATCGGATGGACCTCTTTATGGATACCTATTACGAAGCCATCCAGTTTGGCCGTCGTGCGGCAAAAGTGTATATTTTAGAGTAATCTAAGGGCGGAGTTTTCCGCCCTTTTTTCTACGGAGGAGAAGATGGTTCAGTTAGCAAGTAAACAAGGCGTTTTGGATGTGATGAAGCGGTATGGGTTCACCTTCCGTAAACGCTACGGTCAAAACTTTTTAATTGACGAGGATGCAGTCAACGTCATTTTGGATGCCGCCGCACTGGACAAGGACACTGCCGTGATCGAGATCGGTCCCGGTTTTGGTACTATGACCGGATATCTGGCACAACGGGCTGGTGCCGTCACCGCCATCGAACTGGACGACGCCCTGATTCCCATTTTAGGGGACCTGTTGGGCGGGTTTGACAACGTTCGCATTGTCCATGGCGACGCACTGAAAGTGGACCTGAAAGAAATCATTCGTGAAATGAACCTGCCGAAAGTATCGGTGGTAGCCAACCTGCCCTACTATATCACCACCCCGATCTTAATGGCGCTTTTGACTGCGGGAGTGCCCTTTGATAAGATCACCGTCATGGTGCAGAAAGAAGTGGCAGAGCGGATGTCTGCCCCTGCGGGCGGACGGGAGCGGGGGGCGATCAGCGTAGCAGTCCAGTATTACACCCAGCCGCAGATTTGCGGTATCGTTCCTGCGGACCGCTTCTTCCCGGCACCCCAGGTAGACTCGGCGGTTCTTTGCCTGACCCGCCGTGAACGGCCCCCTGTGGAGGTAGATGAAAAACGGTTTTTCAATGTGGTCAAAGCGGCGTTCTCCCAACGTCGTAAGGTGCTGACCAATACCTTGTTAAGCGGCGGACTCTTTACCTGCACCAAAGACGAACTGGCGCAAAAACTGACCGCTGTCGGTATCCCTCCCACAGCGCGGGCGGAGACACTGACTTTACAGGATTTTGCGGCGATTTCCAACGAAATTTTTTGATTGTAAAAATTCTAACAATTTCTGAAAAAAGTATTCCCTTTTGGGGAAAACTATGGTATAATCATTCCAAATGTAGTTGAAAGGAGCAAAACTTATGACCACCAATAAAGCAGTAAATCAATGGCTGGAAGAAATGATTGCGATGACCAAGCCTGCAAAGGTGCTTTGGATTGACGGCAGCGAGGAGCAGTTAGAAGCCCTCCGCGCCGAGGCTGTTTCTACCGGCGAGATGATCAAGCTGAACGAAGAAAAACTGCCCGGCTGTTACTACCACAGAACGGCAGAACACGACGTTGCTCGTGTTGAGGACAGAACCTTTATCTGTACTCCTACCAAGGAAGAGGCCGGCCCCATCAACAACTGGATGGATCCCGCTGAAATGTATGAAAAGCTGAGAAAGCTCTACACCGGTTCCATGATGGGCAGAACCATGTATGTGATTCCCTACTCCATGGGTCCTGTGGGTTCCCCCTTCTCCAAAATCGGTATTGAGCTGACTGACAGTATCTATGTTGTCCTGAATATGGCGATCATGACCCGCATCGGCACTTCCGTTATGGAAGCGCTGGGTGACAGTGACGATTTCGTTAAGTGTCTCCATGCCAAAAAGGACGTTAACCCCGACGACCGTTATATCGTACAATTCCCCCAGGATAAGACCATCTGGTCCATCAACTCCGCTTACGGCGGTAACGTTTTGCTGGGCAAAAAGTGCTTTGCCCTGCGTATCGCTTCTTACCTGGGTATGCAGGAAGGCTGGATGGCAGAGCATATGCTGATTTTAGGTCTGGAGAATCCCAAGGGCGAAGTCAAGTACATTGCCGCAGCATTCCCCAGTGCCTGCGGTAAGACCAACCTGGCAATGCTGATTCCTCCGGAATATCTGCAGGAAAAAGGTTACAAGGTATGGACCGTCGGTGACGATATCGCTTGGCTCCGCATCGGTAAGGATGGCAGACTCTACGCCATCAACCCCGAAGCAGGCTTCTTCGGCGTTGCCCCCGGTACCAGCGAAAAGACCAACTTCAATGCTTTGGCAGCAACCAAGAAGAACACCATCTTCACCAACGTTGCCATTAATAACGACGACAACACCGTTTGGTGGGAAGGCATGGACAAGAATCCTCCCGAAAATGCAACTGAATGGAAGGGTGCAAAGGTCAACGGCAAGGAATACGTTGCAGAAGGCAATAAGCTGGCTCACCCCAACTCCCGCTTTACTGCTCCTGCCGTAAACTGCCCCTGCATCTCGTCTGAGTTCGAGAATCCCGAAGGCGTTCCGATCTCTGCGATCGTATTCGGCGGCCGTCGCGCGAAGTGCGCTCCCTTGGTTTACCAGTCGAGAGACTGGCAGCACGGTACCTTCGTCGGTGCAACCATGGCATCCGAGACCACTGCAGCCGCAACCGGCGCAGTCGGCGTTGTCCGTCGCGATCCTATGGCAATGAAGCCCTTCGTTGGTTACAATATGGCCGACTATTTCGCTCATTGGTTGGAAATGGGTGAGAAGCTGGGCGACAAGGCTCCTGAAATCTTCCATGTTAACTGGTTCCGCAAGGACGATAACGATGAATTCATGTGGCCCGGTTTTGGCGACAATATGCGTGTTCTGATGTGGATTTTAGACCGTTGCGAAGGCAAGGTCGGCGCCGCAGAAACCGCTATTGGTTATGTTCCCGAACCCAAGGATTTAGACCTGACCGGTTTGGATATCTCTGCCGAAGGACTGGAAGAACTGCTGAAGGTCGACAAGGCGATTTGGGCAGAAGAAGTCGAAGGCCAGAAGGAATACTTCGCACAGTTCGGCGACCGTCTCCCCAAAGCAATTGCCGAGGAACTGGCAAAACTGGAAGCCAACATTAAGGCGTAATTTCTTACAGCCGAGGGCACTTTCCCCTCGGCTGTTTTTATTTCGTTCATATTTTGTGTACTTTTCACAAAAAGAAAATCAAAAGATTGGTTGATTGACCATTGCTTTGCGGAAAAATGTATGTTAGAATTGAGATAATCAATAAATGCGGAGGTAGAGAAGATGGCAAGTTTAAAACTTAAAAACATCTACAAACGGTACCCGGGTAACAAAAATTTCTCGGTTATCGACTTCAATTTGGATATTGCGCATCAGGAGTTTATCATTATGGTAGGCCCTTCCGGTTGCGGTAAGTCCACGACTTTGCGTATGATTGCAGGTTTGGAAGAGATTTCTTCCGGTGAGTTGTACATTGGCGACAAACTGGTCAATGACGTTGCTCCGAAAGATCGCGACATCGCAATGGTATTCCAGAACTATGCTCTGTATCCCCATATGAGCGTATTCGAAAACATGGCATTCGGTCTGAAATTGCGTAAGACCCCCAAGGATGAAATCAAACGCCGCGTAGAAGAGGCTGCTGAAATCCTGGGTATCACCGAATACCTGGATCGTAAGCCGAAGGCTCTGTCCGGTGGTCAGCGTCAGCGTGTAGCCCTGGGCCGTGCTATTGTCCGTGAACCGAAAGTATTCTTGATGGACGAACCGCTGTCCAACTTGGACGCTAAGCTCCGTGCACAGATGCGTACCGAGATCAGCAAGATCCATCAGCGCTTAAAGACCACCTTCATTTACGTTACCCACGACCAGATGGAAGCTATGACCATGGGTACCCGTATCGTTGTTATGAAAGATGGTCTGATTCAGCAGGTTGATGCTCCTCAGGTTCTGTACGATCGTCCTTGCAACGTATTTGTTGCAGGTTTCATCGGTAGCCCCCAGATGAACTTTGCTACCGCTCTGCTGACCAAGGAAGCAGACGGTGTTTATCTGACCTTAGGCAAGCATAAAATCAAATTGCCCGAAGGCAAGGCTTCCCGCCCCGAATTGGAACCCTATTTTGGCAAAGAAGTTATTATGGGTCTCCGTCCCGAGCATATCCACGATGACGAAGTACACCTGTCCACCATGTCCGACAGCGTTGTAGATGCATACGTTGAAGTTACCGAAAAAATGGGTGCTGAAACTTATCTGTATCTGGCCATCGAGGGTGCTTCCTTTATCGCTCGCGTTAACTCCCGTTCTACTGCAAATGCAGGTGACACCATCAACCTGGCATTTGACCTGAACCGTGTTCACCTGTTCGATAAGGACACCGAGAACACCATTATTAACTAATCGGTTTCAACTAAACACAACGGAATGTCGAAACAGAATCTGTTTCGACATTCTTTTTCTAACACGGTTTGGTTAGGAAAGAACCCCTTATTTCGGATTTTGGCGTTGGCGATTTTAATTGTTGCCCAAAAACCTGTTGATTGGAGACCGATATGAAAAAAGACATCTTAAAAGACGACCGTTTTGCATTGGAGACTACGGATATTACGGTTGAATCCACCGACCCCGTTCGTTGCACCCTGGTTGTGAAAGATAAGCACAAAAACGCCCGTGACGCGGTAATGGGCGGTGCGATCTATACTTTAGCGGATTACGCTTTCAGCGTTTTCGCCAACAGCCGCGGTATCGATACCGTGACCCTAAACGGACAGATCGATTACCTTCGTCCTTCGGGCGAGGGGAAACTGACCGCAACGGTTATTCCTGTCAAAGACGGGCGTACCGCCTGTGTTTCCCGCGTGCTGATCACCGATGACCGCGACCGGGAGATCGCTCAAGCCACCTTTACCGGGATCCACTTGTCATGATTTTAAAAAAAGCCTTGCTTTTTTTCGAAAAGGGTGTTATAATAATTAAGCAATTTCTTGGAGGTGTAAATACATGTTAGCTACAATCTTAAGTGTACTTCTGATTATCGTAAGTCTGGTTTTGATCGTCGTTGTTCTGATGCAGTCCTCTGACCAGGCAGGCCTGTCCGGAACCATCGCCGGTGGTGCCGAGACCTTTTTTGGCAAGAACAAAGGCAGAACCATCGATGCAATCTTAAAGAAATGGACCGCTGTTATCGCTGCAGTGTTCGTTGTTTTAGCGGTTGTATTGTCGATCTTCCTTGGCTAAGCAATGTTTAAAAAGGGTTTTCGCAAATGCGAAAACCCTTTTTTCTGGATATAATCCGGGTATAATACAAAAGGAGGTGGGACAAATGAAACTACTGCTTGGAACCTTTCAAGGGAACGAGCGCGGGTTTGGCTTTGGCATTACCCAGGACGGCGACTATTACATTCCTGCAGGTCAGACCAACGGCGCAATGGACGGAGACACGGTTGAACTTTCGGTGTTACCCGCTACTGACCCCCGACATCCTCAATCAGCATCGGTGGTGCGGGTCACTAAACGCCGCAACCGCACCCTTATCTGCACTTATCGAAGCGGTCGCCGCAGGCCTTTTGCCCTGCCCTTAAACCGCCGCATCCCTTACGAGATCCAACTGTCCGACCGTAAAAAGAAATCTTTGCCCGACCGCACCCGTGTTGTGGTAGAGCTGACCGATTACCCCAACCGTTTCCGCGGCCCCATCGGTCGCATTCAAACGGTACTGGGGAAACCAACCGACCGTGGCATTGACGTTCTGTCGGTGCTGTACGAAAAGGGAATTCGTCCCTACTTCCCCAAATCGGTTTTAGCCGAAGCGGAAGCGGTCAGTCGTCAGCCAATGGACCTTTCGGGTCGGCTGGACTTGAGAAAAAAACAAATCTTTACCATTGACGGCGCCGATGCCAAAGACCTGGACGATGCCGTTTCGGTTGAGCCTTTGGGAAAGGGCTATTTGGTCGGCGTTCATATTGCTGATGTCAGCCATTACGTTACCGAAAAAAGCCGTCTTGACAACGTGGCCTTTAAACGTGGTACCAGCATCTATCCCGTGGACCGCGTGGTGCCGATGCTCCCCAAAGCGTTGTCCAACCACATTTGCAGTCTCCACCCCTTTGTGGAACGGCTTACTCTGTCTGTTTTGATGCAGGTGGACCAAAACGGCGAAATGCTTTCTTACGAGATTGCGCCTTCGGTTATCCGCTCGGTGGCAAGGCTGACCTATGACCGGGTGCAAAAGGTCATCGACGGGGACAAGTCCGAGCGGGACGCCCATCCCGACCTGACCCCCGCGATCGATATCCTCCATCGTCTGGCGCAAAGTTTGAGAAAAAAGCGCTTTGCAAGGGGAAGCTTGGATTTTGACCTGCCCGAACCGAAAATTGTTTTAGACGAAAACGGCCATGTTTTGTCTGTGGAAAAAGAGGTAACAGGCACTGCCAATCAGTTGATCGAGGAATGGATGTTGATGGCCAACCAAACGGTTGCCCGCCACTTAAAGGAGCGGGGTCTCCCTGCTGTTTATCGGGTACACGAATCCCCTGACCCTGCCAAACTGGCTTCGGCGGAGCAGGTTTTTGCGGCATTGGGTTATCCCAAACCAAAGTCCGCCAACGCTCGGGATTTAAACGACCTGCTGGTCCGCGCCCGGGGCCGCGCGGAAGAGGCCACTGTCCACACCCTGCTCTTGCGCAGTATGGCAAAAGCCCGTTATGCCGCCCAGCCGCTGGGACACTACGGGTTGGATATGTCCGACTACTGCCATTTTACGTCACCCATCCGTCGCTATCCCGATTTGGTGGTACATCGGATCTTAAAAGAATCACTAAAAGGTCCGATAACTGCCGCACGGAAGCGCGAGCTGGCTGATTTTACCATTACCGCCGCCGAGCAGGCAAGTGCTACTGAACTGATTGCTGTCGAAGCGGAGCGGGAGTGTGTCCGCATCAAGGTTGCAGAGTATATGTCCCACCGTATCGGAGAAGAATTTACGGGTATTGTTTCGGGCATTAACAACCAGGGCCTGTTTGTCCAACTCCCCAACACGGTGGAGGGGATGACCCGATTCGCCGATATGCCCGACTATTATCGTTTTGATGACACCCGCTACCTTGCCGTTGGGGAACGAAGCGGCAAGACCTACCGTTTGGGTCAGCAGGTGACCGTGACAGCGGTTTCCGCTGATACCGAGACGGGTCGCATTGAGTTTTGTATTTATGATTAAGCCTCTGACAACAGAGGCTTTTTCGTTGCCAAAAAAGATGTTAAAAAAGTGTGAAAACCCTTGCTTTTTTGACGGTTCTTCGATATAATGTAGGGGAATATAGTGTTAGGAGGGAATCGGATGGAAACTTATCACTCTACCAAATTGTATAAACCGGAATCACCACAAAAAATTGAGGAAAGCCCTTTTATTCAGGAGTACAAACTCCCTGCAGATGAAGAATTTACCCTTTTTACCGAGATCGAGGGCGATCGTTTCGTGCCAACAGGTCTGGATGCCCGAGAGTACGGTTATCGTTGGTGCATGGGCTTTTGCCCCCGTAAGAGCATCCTGTGCCGCACGTTTCTTGCGCCCCGGGATGGTTTGATTTCGATCGATTTCTTAAACGGCATCCGTTACTGGCTTTGCGATAAGGAAGCCGTTGTCGTTCAATTGTGGCATAACCAAACACTGCTCTTTCCTGAAACCGGGAAGTATGTGGATGATTGGTATCCCATTAACGACCAAGAGATTTGCTCCTTTGAAAAAATTTATCGCGTGGTTGAAGCGGGGGATAAGATTCGTTTTATTGTCCGCAGTTTAAAAGAAGATAACAACGATGACCTGGTCTGTGAACAAGAGATCTCCTATCTCTTTGGCGGAGCGGTCGACCATAAGATCGTTGTTGCCCCTGGCAAAACCGCTTCAATTTCTGCCTATACTACCGATGGCGCGATCCGTTTTATCAGCCGTGACCCTCAAACGGTGGTCGTGGGCGCTGACGGCACCGTGTTGGGTCTTTCCGAAGGTTCGGGGCTGGTTCAGCTGGTCTTTGCTGACGGAAGCGAGGACTATGTTGAGGTACTCGTATCGTCCGACCCCGAAACGGCTGAAAACCCGCTTGGCGTGAAGGTTGAACAGACCATCCCCGATCGCAATCCCAGTTGTGGGTTTGGTGTATCCGAAGAGGATACTTTACAGTTCTGCACCCGTTTGGGTCAGGCAGTGATTACCCACGGCGACCGCATTGCTTCGGCAACTCGGGAGGACCGGGTTGGTGAAAGCGTCAAAATGTTGGAAAACGGCGTCCTTTATGATACGATGGACGCAACCTTCCTGGACTCCTACCGCGGTGGCAGAACACTGAAGGGAATGACCTTCTGTATGCATGTTTATCAGGATACAAACTTTGCGGTTCGCTTCTTCTACAGCACCACCAAAGCGCCCCAACAGTTCAATTACATCACTACTGTTAAAAACCCCTTACCCCTTTCGATG
>JAZOOX010000047.1:0-12694 GCA_045655245.1 Clostridia bacterium
GGTTTCAAAAACGGTTCTCACCAAAGAAAACGGTTTTTTCTTCCAGCCTTTGGTATCCGCCCGTAAAACCTTGTCTTCACCGACAGCACGCGCCAACTCATCCGCGAAGTTTCGCGTTTTTATAGTTTGTCCGCCGAAAACATCCTGTCCGAAAGCAAATCTTCCGATGATGCCATATTGATATTCTTTCATACCCCTACCTCACCAAAAAGTAATTCGCTCGTCTTAATCCCTATCCCTTCGTTTTCAAACAGATTATCGTATTTTCCGCTCATAAATAATTCAACAAATGCCAGAAGATACGCCTCTTTAAAAACCTTAACGTAACGTTTTCCCTGACGATTTGTCTTGATACGTTTCATCCCTTTTGCAAACCCTTCGTCGCGGATTTCGGAGAGCAATCGTTGCACACCTTGTTCGCGCCGACGTTTTCGGGTCCAGGAGTCCGTTATAATCCCAGCGCCGCTGTTATGCACTTCCTTCAGCAATTCGCTTTGGCTCATCAGTGCTTCGAGACGATGGTATGCGCGGTCGCTGATTGTAGCGCGCACCCCTGTTGTTCCGCCTCGGGTTTTGATGCGTTCGGTGATTTCTTTCGGGAACAGTCGGTTGCACATCTTTTTGTATAATTTTTTCCCGGTCCCGTTGTATTTCGAGCACGCCATGGCAACTTCAGAAAAGGCAGTCCCTTTAAAAGGGTATCTACCTTCGATACCAAAGGAATTCAGCATGACTGCACTTTTTTTCATAATCATTAGATTCGTTCCAATGAACGGATCGGAATAAGTAAAGTATTTCTTATCGGGAGATGCCTCCCCTGCGAAAACCCGTCGGATACTGCCTCGGTAATACTTGTTTTGCACTTCGTCCGATCCTTCGCCGCACAACAGATACGTCGCCCCGATCTCTTTTGCTTTTTTTGCCAAAGCATATTGCAAGAAGACACCAGATTCATATACACAACCATCGAGACGCCACACGATATCAGGCAAAAATTCAAAGTACGTTTCGTCTATCATGACAGTATGCAATTCTAACGCTTGAATATTTTCAACGTTCTGTTTTACCGCCTCAGTCTCATCACTACCGTTCCGTCCACCGACAGTAATCGCATGTACCCGAGTTGCATTATTCGTCAAAACCGTGTTAAGAATCAGATTCGAATCATAGCCGTTGGACAACGGCATAAATACGTCTGATTCCAACCCTGCATTTTTCAAAATGCTTTCCTGTATCGTTGGGATTAGCTTTTTTCTTGCTTTTCCCGGACGCTTTTCAGGCTGCGGTTGATGTTTTTTGGGAACCAAAGTGCATTTACCGATTTCCAATTTTAAATCATTGGCAAATTCTAATTTATAGACATTTTGAATCAACGTCTCTTTCCCAACGATGTATCCGTTAACCAAAAAAGCCTTTGCGGCATCAAGGTTTAGCACCCTTTCGATCTTACTTTCCTTGACGACATACTTTAACGAGGTAGAGAAATAGATTTTTTGTTCCTTCTGTGTATAATAAAAATTAAGCGGAGAAGTAGTAATGTCAGACGAGATGAACAGAGACTTTTCTCGGTGATCATATACTAAAGCAAGATACATATCATCGATATTCAACGGTTGGTTATTCAGGATTTGTTCGCCAATAACATTAGAGATGTCCTTCGGCGGGGTATTTAAAACCCATAAATCCAATTCGCCGATTTGTTTTTTTCTGATACCTTCCGACTGAACAAAACATTCTCCGTTTGTTAAATCATACACCCCAAAAACAATCATTATATCCACCTCACCGAAAGGGAATTAGTCCTTTTTGCGATAGAATATGCGCTTCGCTACACCGAAGAGTACATTTCTCGCCGTGCGCCAAGTCGCGCGGATAACACCGTAGCCCCGGTCTTTCCGATACAGAATGTACAGGTGTTTTATCAGAACGGTGTATTTGGCGTTAGAAATCGAGCCAGGGCGTTTTCTGTGAATTGCAAGAACTTCGTCCAGGTAATAACAATCGCACTTTTCAATGACGCGCAACCACATGGCGTAATCATTTCGCTTTTTTAAGTCTGCAATTTGAATTAAACCCACAACATCTTTGTCGTACATAACCGTATAAGAGGCAACCCAACAGTAGTTACGCATCATAAAGGGGGTCACATGAGCGGGACTGGTCGCATAGATGTCGGTCAAGGTTCCGTCTTCCCTACAAAGCACACGCTTGGTACAGGAGAAGTGGTATCCGTTTTCTTCCATAAAGGCAATTTGACGTTCCAACTTTTCGGGCATCCACATGTCGTCACTGTCCAGAAAAGCCATCCAACGGCCCTTGGCTTCACGCAGGGCGTAGTTTCGTGAGACCGCCGCGCCGCTGTTTTTTTCATTTCGCAGATAGCGGATGCGGTGGTCACCAAAGCTTTTGACCACTTCTTCGGTGTTGTCGGTGGAGCAATCGTCTACGATCAGCATTTCCCAGTTGGTATAGGTCTGATTTAATACGCTTTGGATCGTTTCGCCAATGTACTTTGCACAATTATATGACGGAGTAATGATAGAAACCAGATCGTTCATCCCGGCACCTCTTTCCCTTAGTGTTCTCTTTTTTTCATATCTTTCCGATAAGTCAGCACATGCTCGATGGCATAGCTAAAAAACGGAACAGGGTCTTTCCAAGAAAAAATGTAATCTTTACTCTTGGTAAAGTCAAACCAGGACGGCTTTGCCGAAAAACGTTTGGGATGTTTAAGCAGCCACATAATGTCAGTATGGAAATAGCGCAGTCCCAATCCGGCGGGGACACGCCCACCCTCGTGGGTGATCTCTTGACCATAGGCACGTTCCAACAGATGCAGAACAGGATTACAGCCCGCGTATTCACAAATCTTGATTCCTGCGGAGATTCGGCCGTTGATCTCCCCGACTTTCGGGATGCCGTCCTTTCCATCAAACATAAAACTGACCTGTGCCATACCCGACCAACCCATTTTGGAAAGCAGTTTTGCAGCACTCTCCGCCGCCTCCGGCTCGTCTACAGTTCGGGCAAAGCAACCGGGACCGCCGTTAATGGGATACCAGCGATAGGTTTTAACTACTACTTTAAATACAGGATTATGGTCATTGTCCATCAGGACATAGCAGTTCACCATATACTTGATGTCTTCAATGTATTCCTGGATCACATACTCGTCGACCTTAATAACGCCGTCTGCAATGTACTGTTCCAGTTCTTCCCGGGAGTTTACTTTTTTAAACCCTGCGGACCCACTTCCCTTTCGGGGTTTACAGGCAAGAGGGAATCTTACGCGGGACAGGTATTCATCCATCGTTTCGCTGTCCATTTTGGTTGCGGGACAGGGAATGTTGTTTTCGGTGCAAATACGCATTGTTTCCTGCTTATCATATGCTTTTACAAACGCATCGGCAGGCGCGGCGATGATTTTCACATCCCCCGTTTTACCCTCGGCTTCCAATCGGTGCAAAATATCGGTGGCCTTTTCCAGCATGGGGAATACCACGTCATACTCGCCTGAAGACAATTCCCGCTCAATAAGGTTGCGGTAAACCGCCTTATCCTCGCGGATTCCTTTTTGAACAATCCGTTTTTGAGGGTAACGGGAGGTATAACCTACATCCAATCTGGATTCATTGACCGTGGTAATGATGCAACCCAAATTATGCAATTGATGAAGAATACTGGGGATCTGTCTTCCGTAGCCGTCTAAGACAAGAACACGCATTCCTTTAAAATTCATCTCTTCACTCCGTTCTAAGCGGGTGTACCGCCTTGTTGATCAGGTAGGTGTATTTGTTTTCCCCCAACAGGGCTTTTAAAACCGCAAAACCAAAGTTCAGCACCCATCGGGGAACAACCAGAACGACCCCAGCGCGGCCTTCCGCTTTTTCCTGCAGAATGCTTTCACGAGTCTGAAGCAATTTATCATCCTTAATAATCCGTACACGATTATCTGCCGGAGCGTTACACCAGGCAACCATTTCGAAGATCGCCTTATCGATGTTCAGCACCTCGTACTCCGAACCGTTTCCGATGCGATATGCAATATCGGGGTATTTCAGGTAATACCGTTTTTGGATATCCCGTTTGATCTCCTTGGTATACACGGGAGAAAGGCGGAAAATCGTATACTGTTCACATAGTTCCTTGCACTTTGCCTCGGCAAGGGCCTTGGTCTTTCCGTAATCAGTAACGGGTTTTAGCACAGTCGTTTCGTTGACGGTCCCTTTGGTGAATCCGTACACATCTACCGTGCTGATAAAAAGGACAGGACGCCCTTGTGCCGCCTCGAACACATTTTGGGCACACAACACATTGACTTGGTAATAACGCTCATAGGACAAGTCCTGTTCGCCGGCGGTATGAGCCAAAGCAGCGAGATGAATCACACGGTCCGGCTTTTGTTCTTCTACGATTCGGTACAAAGATTCTTTATCCGAAAGATCGGCAACAATGTTAATTGCACGGTGGTCAGACCCCTCGCGGCGGTCCAACGAAATCACCTCATAACCCGCATCCAGTAAAGCAGAGGTCAGGTTACTGCCGATCATCCCTGCGGCACCCGTTACTAAAATGCGCATCAAAGTTGCGCCTCCTCTTTTTCTCTCAAGGATTCTGTATTCACACAAGAAACCAACTCATTATAAATCTTCTTAGACTCTTTGCCAAAGAGCGAAGCAAAGATGCAAACGACGGTATACCAAATCAGCTTAACGTCGTAGCCGAAACTCATATGTTCGGGGTAATAGGCTTCCAACTCCAGACGAGTGGGCAAAACCAGTTTTTCATATTCTTCGGGATTTTCTACCGCATCGCCGTATATGTAGTCATACAAGGCGGCGGGACCGCTTAATCCGGGTCGCACCGTCGATGCGATGTTATACTTACCTGCCCGCATCACAGCAACCTGATCCTTTGCGGCAGGGCGGGGACCAATGACCGACATATCCCCCAGCAAAATGTTCAGCAGTTGCGGCAATTCGTCGATCTTCAGTTTGCGAATCAGTCCGCCGAAGGCAAAGATACGGTCGGTATCTGCCTTAAAACTGGCTTCGCTCTTCTCGCTCTCCTTCCGCGGAACACGCATGCTGCGGAACTTCCACATATAAAACTCTTGATTGTCCTTACCGATACGGCAAGCCCGATAGAAGAGCGGACCGGGATCAGAGAGTTCGATGCCGATGATGGCAAACAGCCAGATGGGTGAGGTGCCCAGAATGCCAATCAATGCACAAACAAAATCAAACCCACGTTTAAAAAACAAAAAAAGCTTTTTCTGCATATCAGGCTCTCCTCAAAACACATTCAAACGCTTCTGCATGGTCGCACCCCGCCTGCGCGCCGCGGTAAGCAGCTAATCCGAAGATGGCTTCGGCACTGCGGGGATGGGGATAAGGCCGCATGACCCCGCGGTAAGTGGCGAGGGCATCGATTTTTTTCTGTATTCCGTCTTTGCCTACTTCAACAAAAGTGTTGGGGGTAAAGCGGTTCATTGCCGAATTGACTGCCCACTCGGTAGACGAAAGAACTTCCATAAACCAAAACTCGGAAAGCGGTTTCATCTCGGGGCGGCGTTGGAAAAAGCGGATGGCCGCCTGGCACGCCAACGAGGTATGCAAATGATCGTTATTGGTATCAGACGGATGATGGGTGATCACCACGTCCGGTTCGATTTGCGCAATAGCCTTTTCAATAAACTGTACCATATGTAAGTGCGGTTCGGTATTCATCTCGATATTTGGGAAAGTGCCTTCGTACTTCCGACGGACTCCGAGCATTTTCAGGCTGGCATCCATGTCATCATTAAGCTCGTTATCCTGAGGACGAAAAGCACGTGCCTTTGCCTCGGTACACATGATGCAAACGTCTACGGTATGACCTTCCTGCGTCAACTTATGAATTGTTGCACCTGCACCCAAAACCTCGTCGTCAGGATGTGCCACTACAACCAGATAATTCATACTCATTCCTCCACCGTTGTATTTGCAAAAACTTTAACGCCATTCTTTACCGTGGTGTTTTGCATAACCACACAATTACAGTCCAAATAGCATCCATCGCCCACTATGGCGTTATGTTTTATCACAGTACCCGATGAAATCAAGCATCCTTTTCCGATAACCGCATTGCTCTGTATCACCGCCATGGGCTCTACAATACTCCCCTCACCCAATTGAGCAGAGGGTGAAACCGATGCCTGAGGATGAATGAGCGGCGCAAGTGAGTAACCGTTCTCTTCCAAACGTCTTAACCAAAACATTCGGGTTGCCGAATCTCCTATAGCGACGATGGCATGAGCGTACTCTCCTCGTAAGCCATCCTGATTTGCCAAGGGACCGATTGCCGAAACATTGAAGTCGTCCAAAAAAGCGATTTTATCGAACTGTTCTGTTGCAGCAGCGATCTCGGACACCAACTGTCCGTACTGCCCGGCACCCAAAATCAAAAGGTTTTTACCCATCGTTCCTCCGATATACAGGCTCTCTTCCTTTGAAAGAGCATAATAATCCACACTTATTATACATCATCTAATTCCGAATGTCAACAAACCCACCGCATTTATAAGTAAGAAATTAAAACAAAAGCACCCCAAAAAAGGGGTGCTTTTTACATAATCGCTCTAAATCCGCGCCTAATAGCGGGAACGGTTTTCGTTGTGTTCTCTGTTTAGTTGGCGTTACGATCAATTACTTCTGCCTTTAACTTGGACGAATCAAAGTGCTGGCTTTCATACAAGCCGAAATAACCCGACATCAGGTAACTGATGCTGCATGCCAGAGCAAAAAGCAGCAGTCCCTGTCCGCCGAACACCTCCGCCGCCAAAACCACTGAAGCGACGGGGCAGTTAACAACTGCACAAAAGAGTGCCACAAACCCGATTGCTGCAGCAAATCCTGCATCGAGTCCTAACATTGCCCCCGCAACACAACCGAAGGTGGATCCGATAAAGAAGGTGGGTACGATCTCGCCCCCCTTAAATCCTGCGGCAATGGTCACCGCAGTAAACAAAATTTTCAGCAAGAACGCCTCGGGTCTTGCAACACCCGAAACGGCTTTGGTAATCACATCCATTCCTGCGCCGTTGTAGTCGGTTGTCCCCACAAGCAGGGTCAGGCAAACGATGACAGCGCCGCCTAAAAGCGCCCGCAAATAACGGTTGGGAACCCGTTTTTCTGCACCGTGTTCCAAGAACTTAATAGCAACACAAAACAGAATGGCAACGCCCGCGCAGAGCAAGGCTAAAACCGCCGTTTTTCCTGCGACAGCAATAGTCCATTCGGGAATGTTTTGCAAGACAAATCGGGTGGGATGCAACCCAAACCAGAGCGCTATTTTAGAAGCAACCATTGCCGAAAGCACACTGGGAAAGAGACCTGCATAAGCCATTTTACCGACATCGGTGACCTCGATGGAAAAGAACATTGCCGTCAGCGGCGTACCAAACAAAGCGGCAAAAACCGCACTCATCCCCGACATAACGATAATGTGCAGATCATTCTTATTCAGGCGAAAAACCCGCCCCAAATGATAACCGATACTGCCCCCCAGTTGCAGTGCGGCGCCTTCACGGCCTGCCGAACCGCCCAAAAGGTGGGTAATCAGCGTACTGATAAAAATCAGCGGCGCCATTACGAAAGGAACTTTTTCGTCACTGCGGGCGGCGCGTAAAACACGGTTGGTATCCACCCGACCTGCTTTTCGGCAAAGATGGTAAAGCCCCGCAATCGCCAAACCGCCGACGGGTAACAGGTAGATCAACCACCCCTGCTCGCCGCGGAGCTCGGTCACGGCGTCGATAGCCAAGTGGAATACGCTTCCCACCACGCCGCCGATGAAACCGACCGCAATCGCAATCATCGCCCATTTTGCAAAGGCTTTGAGATAATCCAGTAAATTCAGCAGTTTTTCTTTCAAGTACATCGCTCCCCAGTAAAAATCCGAATACGAAAGTATCCGGATTTTAAAGTTACTTTTGGTTATTCTTCGCCTGAGCCAGCTTGTTCTGACGGCGTTGTTTTACTTCATGAGGAATGGGCTTGATATCCCCTGCTTTGGTCAGTGCCCAACGAGTCATAAGAGGTCCGAACAGTTCGTAAATCAAAACGCCGAATAAGGTAATGTTGCGGATCATTGCGCCTTCACCGGGAAGGTTGGCCGCTGCGATGGTGCACATTCCCAATGCAACACCCGCCTGGGGAAGCAAGGTGATACCCAGATATCTGCAAATCTCGGGTGAACAGTCGGTCGCCTTTGCACTGAGATATGTACCGCTGTACTTACCCAGCGAACGGAAAATAATATAGACAACGCCAACCACTACGATTGCCCAATCGGCAAAGACATTCAGTTCCAGTTCCGCACCGCTGATAACAAAGAAGATAGCAAACAGGGGCGAAGTCCATTTATCCGCCGCACCCATCAAGTCTTCGGATAAAGGGCAAATATTGCAAAATACCGTCCCCAGCATCATACAAACGAGCAGAGACGAAAAGCTGATATGTACCATTCCGATATGGAAATCAACCATCGACAACGCAACGGTAACAAAGACCGCCGCAATGGTCAGGTTGAGACGGTTGGTATTGGAGTTAAAGAGCTTTTCCAGTTGGGTCAAGACCCAGCCCATAACAGCACCTAAAATCAAAGAGCAGGTAATCTCTACCAACGGGTTGACAATGATAGAAACCAAGTCCACGGTACCGCTGACAATGGTCTTGGCAATGCCGAAAGAAACGGCAAAAACGATCAGACCAACAGCGTCGTCCAATGCAACAATCGGCAACAAGAGGTCGGTCAAAGGACCTTTTGCCTTATACTGACGGACAACCATCAAAGTTGCCGCGGGGGCGGTTGCGGTGGCAATCGCGCCCAGGGTAATCAATTGGGGCACAGACAGTTTATCAGGCATTAACAAATGGATACCCAGCAACGCCAGGTCAACAAACAAGGTTGCAACCAGCGCCTGAAAAACACCGATAACCAATGCCTGACGGCCCGTTTTTTTCAGTTCTTCCAAACGGAACTCACTGCCGATGGAAAATGCGATAAAGCCGAGAGCAACATCAGAAATCAAGGCCAGGTGATGCACCGACTCGGCATTGTTAAAGCCCAAACCTTCAATGCCCAAAGCACCCATGCAGTAAGGACCAACCAGGATACCTGCAATCAAATACGCTGTTACCGCGGGTAACTTTAAAGGCTTGAAAACACGGGTCATCAAAAGACCTGCCAACAATGCAATGGAAACCGACAATAATGTGCTCATTTTTCATTCTTCTTTCCTGAGAATTGTTCAAACAGCAATTATTTTAACACATCATATCTCATAAATCAAGTGATTTTATAAACAAAAGCCTTGAAAAAACGGTGCGTTTTTTGGTATAATCTGATGGACAGCAAACGATTGGAGGGAACTTCCGTGAATTATAACCTGCATACCCATACCGTTTTGTGCGGACACGCCGTAGGCGCCGTGCAGGAATACATCGAACACGCCATTGCCTGTGGCATTACCGAGCTGGGTTTTTCCGATCACCTCCCCTTTCGGTTCCCCGATGGGTATGAGTCCTACTACCGTATCCCCTTAGCAGAAGTCGACCACTACAAAAGCACCCTGAACGACTTACGGAAAGTGTATAAAGACCGCATCAAAATCCACATCGGGTTTGAGATGGAATGCTACCCCAAGTACTTTGATGCAATGCTGGAAAATGCTCGTCTGTTTGATGCCGAGTACCTGATTTTGGGACAGCACTTTTTAGGAAGCGAACATCCCGACGGACAGAGTGCAACCTCGATGACCAAAGACCCCAAACAGTTGACCGAGTACGTTGACGGCGTGGTAAACGGGATTAAAAGCGGTGTGTTTACCTATGTTGCCCATCCCGATATGATCAACTTTGCAGGGGACGACGGGATTTACTTTGCTGAAATGGAACGTATTTGCGATGCTTCGGTTGCCCACAACATCCCTTTGGAAATCAATCTACTGGGCATCCGCGGCGGCCGATGTTACCCCCGCAAAGCATTTTGGGAACTGGTTGGAAAATCAAAAGCGCCTGTCACCATCGGCGCCGATGCCCACGACCCCCAAAACGTTTACGACCCATCTTCTTTAGAAGTTGCAAAAAGTTGGATCAAGGAGTTTAACCTAAACTACATCGGCAAAGCTCCTTTAATCAAACCAACCTAAAAAGAGCAGGTGAGAATCAATCACCTGCTCCTTCTTTTTTAACCAGATTAATCATAATGCGGGTATTTAGCTCCATAGCGTCGACAGGGTAGATGGTTTTGATGTACCCGTGGTAAAACTCGTTTTTAAACCAAGCCAGGATCTCCTCATCGGAATAACCCGCCTGAAGCTGTTTTTGAATGTCCTCTGCCGTTTGACGAGCGCGTTCTTCCCCGCGGGCCAGGTAGCTTTTAGCAGCCGTTCCTTCCAAAACGCCGAAATGCGGCACCAAGATCCGCTCCACTTCCAATGTATGCACACGGGCGATGGAGTCCAGCGTCATCTGTATACCAACCAAATACGAAGGCACTACATCATCGACGCCGTTAAAAACGCCCAAGGTTTCGCAACCCAAAAGGAGCTTTTCTTCGGGACAGTAATAACCCACCGAACATTTGGTATGCCCCGGCAGGTTCAATACAACAAAAGTGCTGTTTCCCACCGAAAGGGCATCCCCGTCCGAGACAGGAATGTCCACCGTTAGGGAATCTGTTTTGTTTTCGTAATCAAAAACGCCGTTAGCAGAGGCGAATTTGGTGTCCAAGTCCCACATCACCGCTTTGGCAGACGGTTTTTGGAAAATCTTTGCCGCATACGCTCCCGCCACCACTTTTGCGTTAGGGTAAATCCCCTTGATATAGGCAGAGCCAAGGGCATGGTCATAATGGGAGTGGGTCAGGAAGATGTAGTCCAAAGAACGGTCTTTTAGGACACTTTTAATTTTTTCGGCAACCTTGTAGCCGGTAAAGCCAAACCCGGTATCATAAAGAATCGCAACTTGCCCGTTATCCAGTAAAAAGGCGCTATCCCCGGGATGGACGCGGACATCGGTAATCTGAAAAGTCGCCATCAAAAAATCTCCTTACTATCCAAAATCACGGTAAAAGGTCCTTCGTTGACCAAAGAAACCTTCATTTCCGCACCAAAAGTACCGTGCTGAACCGTTGCAAACAATCGGTCACAGCGTTTTAATACGTACTCGTACACTTCTTCCGCCCACTGCGGTTTTCCTGCATTGGTGAAACTGGGGCGGTTCCCTTTGCGGCAATCGGCATAGAGGGTAAACTGGGAAACCACCAAAAGGGCACCGTTTACTTGCTCGATACTTAAATTGATTTTATCATTCTCGTCTTCAAAAATACGGAGTTTACGGATTTTCTCAATCATCTTGTCGGCAATTTCGAAGGTATCCTCGTCCGAGACCCCTAAAAACATTAGGTATCCTTCACCGATCTGACCGACGATTTTACCTGCGACTTCAACTTCTGCTTCAGAGACACGCTGTAATACAACTCTCATAATGATTCTCCTTTACGCTTTGGTTTCCGCTTTGTTCAGTATCATAACTGCGCCTAAAATCAGCAGGATGCCGCAAAGGGATAAGGCACTCACCCCTTCGCCCAAAAACACGACACTGAAAACGGTAGCCGCCATCGGCTCGATAATCCCCAGGGTGGTTGCGGTGCCTGCAGGCAGGTCACGCAAGGAAAGGGTATACAAAAAATACGGCAGCACGCTGGTACAGATACCGATGCCGATGCCCAGGGGAATGATTTCACCCGGAGATGCGGCAATCAGCGAAAACAGTTCGGAGGGATTGGAACAGGCAAACGCTACGATTCCCATAACAATAAAACAGTAAAGGGATGCGGAAACGGGGTTGGAATGATGCATCATTTCGATTTTGGCAAAGATGTTATAGGCACTGTAAAGGATGCCCGAAGCAAGCCCGAACAGGATGCCTACGGGGTTGAAGGTTATACCGCCCAGTACACCCGAAACCAAAGCACAGCCAATCAGCATACAGACTACCGAAAGTCCCTTTAAGAGGTTCATCCTCTCCCCGAAAAAAGCAACCGAAAACGCCATGACAAAAATGGGAGCAGTGTACATCAGCACCACGGCAGTAGAAACCGACGAAGCCTGCATTGAAGCATAGTAGCAGGTTGCCGTACCGAAGATGAAAATGCCGCTGAAAGCAAAGGTGATAAACTCTTTCGGTGTGGTACGGAATAGCGATCGATCCCGCAAAAGGGCATACGCAACAAAGGCGATTGCCGAGACAATGCCGCGAAGGGCGGTCATCTGCACCGACGAAAAACCATAGGGTGCCAAATAATGAACAAAGATCCCCGAGGTACCCCAAAGAACACTGGCAATGATAATATATAAAAGTGCACGTTTTTTCATAAAAACTCCTCCAACGGTATACATCCTCTGTATTGTACCATATTTGGGCGGAATTGTAAAGCAAAAAGGAAGCCTTAGGGGTGTTTCTCAAAAGGATGTTTCCGAAAAAAGCCGATTGAGAGAGAACTAAGTACAGTTATTGAAAAATAGCTGTACTTTTTCTTTTGCTCAAAAGGTTTTAAGTTAATAAGTTATAGAGTCGTATCAAAATGATGCGGCTTTTTTTAATGCAAAAAGGAGGCATACTTTTATGAAAATTTATACTGAAAACTT
>JAZOOX010000048.1:0-18254 GCA_045655245.1 Clostridia bacterium
GACAGATCCTGAAACTGTACACTTTTAACAGCATCGTTACGCCCGATACGTATACCGTTTCCTTCTATGACAGCTACGGCGCTCTGTCCGTCTGGATGAAGAACGTTACCGTTACCGAAAACCAAACGGTTGCCAAAGCAGACATCCCCGAAACCGGCTACAGAAAAGTTTCGGGTTATGAGGAGAACGGATCCATTGCTTCCGTGTATGAAGGCAACGAATATACTCACTTTACCGTACCGACCTACTGGTACTTGTTGAACACTTACGTTTGCGCCGATTGCGGTCATCAACAGCAACGAACCCACCTGCCTGAGGCGTGCGCAAACTGCTCTGCCGATGCATCCCGTTTGAGCGTATCCGGCAAGGCGGAAATGACCCCCTTTGATGAAAATGTCGTTATCGTCGGGGACTTGGAGGTTTACCTGCTGTATCAGCGCTTTGGGTTATTCCTGAACTATCCCGATACCGACCTGACAATGGCGATTCTTGCCGCTTATGACAAGGATACCCGTCTGATGGACACCTATAAGGATTTGTTGACCAGTCTCGGCGGACAGTTGAATCTTGCCTTGTCCCTCAATCAGATTCCCAAGTATGATACCGCTACCGAGACCTTGAAGGAAAAACTGGTTTCTGCAGGTCTGATTGATGAGGACAACAACATCCAGATTCTGGACCTGCCCATCGGCATTGCTACTCTTGTGAAAGAAGACATTGCCAATAAGATGGTCAATCAGTATATCCGTGATGTTGTAAACGACCCTGCAAAACTGGATTCCTTGCTGCAGATGGTCGACCTGGCTACCTTGGTTCAGCAGATGGACGTGTCCGCACTGATTGACTCCATGGACGATCAGAAGATTGCGGAAATCATTACCGCTCCCGCAAATCAAGAAGCTGTCATTGATGCAGTTGTGACCGACCTGGGTAAAACCGATTCGTCGATGCGTACCATGATTATCGACTCTCTGGTAAACGACTTGAAGGCAGGCACCCCCAACGCTTCCGTTCTCAACTTTATCCGCAGCAGCGATAAACTGGTTGATATGATTATTACCGCATTGGCGGACAAAGACCCGACAATGACCGAGGTAATGAGTAACTACTTCAAGAATAACCTCGCTGACAATACCGATTTGCTGGACACCCTGACGAGTACGGTTCAGACCGACCTTCAGGCAGACACCGAGGCAGGTGCGAATTTGCGCCAAGCAATCCTGACCAGCGATCAGTTGCTGAACCTCTTGGAAGATCCTTCTATGAAGGAGCAGGTTGTCGCCCTGTTGCTGGAACCCACCTTTATTGACAAGGTTTTGGCAGATGCAACCTTCCGTACCGACTTGTTAGAGGCTGCTGTCGAGGACGAAAAATTTGTGAATTATCTGGTTGATACCGATGAGTTTGCAAAGTTTATCCTACCCAAGATCCGCAAGGGCGGTACTCTGTATGTAGATGTCATTGCTCTGCTAGACGGAGAGGGTGCTTTCGTTACCGAAATGTTGGCAGATGTCAAGAACAGCGACACCTTCTTGGACCTGATTGATGAAGGCGGCGCCCTGCGTAGTGACATATTGGGGAAAATCAACCTTGGCGATGAAGCGCTCGAAGCTGACATTCTCAATCAGTTGGTTAACAAGGAACCCATTGATGACTCTGCCATCGAAGAAGAAATTAACAAAGTTTTGATTGGCTACCTCAAGGATTATATTAACGACGAAGCTTCGCTGGATCCTCGCGCCGAAAATGCAATCGAAACGGTAATACTTTCTTATATCCGTGACCTATTGTCCCGGGATGATGATGACATTACCGATAGCGAACTGGCTGACTTTAAAGACGATATCATCACCTTAAAGACCACCTTCGTTGCTGATGCAGGAAACCTGTCCACCATTTCGACCATCATCAAGAACTTCATCAATACCGACCCCGACGAAACCCGTGTGGTTGTAGGCAGTGCCTACGACAACCTGGCAGAGGACCTGGTCGCCCTGATTAAAACCAACAGTAGCGTTTATGCCGATGTGGAAGACAAACTGAAGAACACTCTCGTCAGCGCTTCCGTGTTGTCTGATTACATTTTGAAAAACAGTACTTCTCCGACGGTCATTGACCTGCTGGCCGACTACTTTGCTTCTGCGGCGGGGGATGGCAACAAGCGCACCGAAATCCAGGGCTATATCAGCCAGTGTCTGCCTACTGTAGCGGATGACGACCTGAAGACTCACATTGCAACCTTTATGACCGACTCCGACAACGAAACCATGGTCCGCACCGAGTTGCTCAACTACATTAACACCAACTTGGGCACTCAACAGTTGCGCACCAACATTGCCGAGTTCCTGGTAGAAGTGGACGCAGCCTTCGTTCAAGCAAACCGTGGCTCCATTGTTGCCGCACTGGACGGCGTTGACTTGTCCTCCTTCGTTGATGCACAAATGGTCAAGACCTACATCAACGATCTGCCTACAGTAGACGACAAGAATGCGTTTGCCGACGATGTATTCAACGGCTTGAAAAACTCGGTCGACTACAGCTCCTTTATGTACAGCCTGATGAATGAACCTACCTTCGCGATAAACGCTTCCAATGTAGGCTTACTCCAGGCAGTATCCGGGGCCATCCGCGATCTGGATTACGACTTCGTTATGAGTTTGACCGATAATGCAACCTTGACCAAGATTATCGATGTAATGGGCGATGCGTTCTTACGGGATTACTTCGAGACCATGAAGAACGACTATTGCGACGGCTTTGATACTGCCATTACCCGTGTAAAGAACGGCGGCGCGGCTGAAAACTATACCACCTCCTTGCAACTGCGCGTCAACATGATGGAGTTGTTGGTGAAGCTCTACGAAAAAGCCAAACCTGAACTGATTCAGCGCCTGGAAGCCGCAAATGTTCGTTATGACAGTAATGAGTATCTGCAATGGCTGGTTGAAGACAACGATGTTGTTTCCGCACTCTTTGACGGTAACGGTACCCTGGCAACCGAAACTTCTACCGGTTACGCCATCAAGGGTATAATGGATTATTACAACTACATCTTAACTCTGGTAACCGTTGCCGATGACGCAATCTGCTGGTATGGTGATTCCGCCAATGTTACCGAAGCAGAATTGGACGCTGTTTTAGATGCCGCCTTTGGTAAAATCTATTCTGCTCACAGTAAGTTGAACGAAATCCTCGAAACTTATGAGAGCGAGAATAAACTCCCTGCCCCGATCGAAAGTCTCGTCGGCAAGGTGAAGCAAATCAACAGCCTGCTGACCCGCTTCGACGGACAGATTAAGGATACCATCCGCAAGTACCTGAACAGTAGTGTCAACGATAAGCTGGAAGACGGCGATATCCACGAAAACGAGAAGGTACAGCGTGTCATCGACCTGCTGATCGGAATCGAAGAACCCACCTTCACCATCGATTCTCTCTACACCGTTTTCTACCGCTTTGATGATAACGTTCAAGAGGCTTTGCAAAAGGTGATTGACAGCGGCGCTTTGCGCAAGGCGATCGACCGCTTTGAGTCTACCGACTTCGGTAGCGTGTTCAAGGGCAACGGCCGCTTCGCTTCCGCTGCTGACATTCTCGAAGAAATCCGCAACAACGGCAAGGTTGAATCCGCCGTCGACTCGCTCTATGACTTGATGGTTGCATTGGCCGAAGAGGGTATTGAACCTTTCCGTACCGAGAAGGATGATGTCTCTGTTACCGATGCTTATACCTTCAAGGTTGCAGGCTTCGAACTGATTGTAAAACGCTTCTATAAGTAATGCATTTCCGAGAGGGGTAGGATGTCTACTCCTTTCGGTCTTTTACAGGAGGAAAATATGAAACAGATTTTATCTTTGGCTTTATCTGTTGTTTTGGTGCTTTCGTTGCTTACTGTTTCAGTGGGTGCGGCGCCCTTACTGATCGCTTCCAACCCCAACGCAATTTCCTTTAGCGATGTGGACAAAACCACCCCGGAAGGTCAAGCGATTTATAAGTTGGCAAATGCGGGCATCCTGGTTGGTGACGGCGACGGTACTTTCCGTCCCAATGCCCCCATTACCCGCGGTGAGCTTTCTAAGATTGTAAATGCGATTTTTGGTTATACCGAAAAGGCAGACAGCGGTTTTGCGGATACGAAAGGGGACGAATGGTTTTACCCCTACATCCTGATTGCAAAAAAAGCAGGATATATTGTCGGCCATGATGACGGAACCTTCCGTGCAGACGATTTCGTTACCCGCGAACAGGCCTGCGTGATTCTGTGCCGTACCGCTTCCTTGTATGATTTGGGCTTGCGATTCACCATCAGCGACCCCATTGCCGAGTGGGCGGTTCCTTATGTCCAGAAGGTGCTGGGCAACGGTTTGATGTCTTTGGAAAAAAACAATACCTTCCGTGCTACCGAAAACATTACACGTGCCGAATTCAGTAAAGTTTTCGCCAACTTCTTAAAAGAAGCGCCGGTTGGCGGCGGGAGCTTTGGCGGCGGGAGCTTTGGTGGCAATTCGGGTAACTCGGGCAATTCGGGCAACTCGGGTAACTCGGGTAATTCGGGTAATTCGGGTAATTCGGGCAACTCGGGTAACTCCGGCAATACCGGCGGCGGGGATGAGGGGGATAACCCCACACCGCCTCCTGCAGTAGATTACGCTACAGAAAACCTTGAAATGGTCGCAAAATTGGAAGCTGTTTCCAGCGATATCGAAAACAAAATCGGTCAGTTTTCTGCCTATGCACAAGGGCTGATGATCATCATCAAAGACTGTCTGGACGATGCAGTCACCCATAAAAACGAAACCATTATTGACGACGACTTCGTGCGCCGAGAGTATGGCGGAGACGAGGACAGTCCCCTTGAAATTGCAAAAGGGATGTACAATACCATTCAGGCTGACCCCACCGAAAAGGCGATGTTCCAGGATTCCTTGGGTTATCTGGACACCGAGACCATCGAGTGGGTTGCAAGAGAATTTGGTATTATTGATTAAAACAAAATCCTATTGCGTTTTGCAATAGGATTTTTTATAAAAAAGAAGCGGAAAGCACCATAACCATCGGGGATGTACAAGGTGTGTCGACATTTTATTTGCACCCTGTGCCCCTTGGTATTAAATACGAAATTGCATAAAAAAGGAACCGAGATTTCTCTCGGTTCCTTCTGTTTTATCAATAGTTTTCTTTGCGTACTTCAAAGAAGCTTTGGGGATGTGCACAAACGGGGCAAACATCGGGGGCTTTTTTGCCAATGACCAGATGTCCGCAGTTGCGGCATTCCCACATGACTTCTTCGCTCTTTTCAAAGACCTTCTGCATCTCTACGTTATTTAACAGGGCGCGGTAACGCTCTTCGTGTGCTTTTTCGATTGCGGCGACCATTCTGAACTTTGCAGCCAGTTCGGTAAACCCTTCTTCTTCTGCCTCGTCAGCAAAGGTGGCATACATTTCGGTCCATTCGTAGTTCTCGCCTGCGGCGGCAGCTTCCAAATTTTGTTGTGTATTGCCCAGACCGCCCAGTGCCTTGAACCACATTTTAGCGTGTTCCTTTTCGTTGTTGGCAGTTTGCTCGAAAATAGCGGCGATCTGCTCGTACCCTTCTTTTTTGGCAACGGATGCGAAGTAGTTATACTTGTTTCTTGCCTGAGATTCGCCTGCAAAAGCGGTGGCAAGATTCTTTTCGGTTTTGCTTCCTTTCAGTTCCATTTAAAACACTCCTTTTTAATTTTTTTGAGCGGTTTTCAACCCTTGATTTTAGTATGCCACTTTTTTGAAAAAATGTAAAGCGTTTTACAAAAGATTTTTTAAAAAAGTATCCTCATTTGCTTGACAAACAGGGGAGAAGTTGGTATAATAATCACCGACGCAATTATGCGGTTTACCCTATGCAGAAGTGGTGGAATCGGCAGACACGCTATCTTGAGGGGGTAGTGACCACAAGTCGTACGGGTTCAAGTCCCGTCTTCTGCACCAAAAACACAGGCGAGTGTAAACCACTTTGCCTGTGTTTTTATATTATATAAGGAGTTGGTTTTCATGGCAGAATTAAGATGGCATCCTTTAACAAAAGACTGGGTTATGGTGGCTTCTCACAGACAGAACCGCCCCCAAATGCCCAAGGACTGGTGCCCTTTTTGTCCCGGTTCCGGTAAGGTTCCGGACCATTATGACGTTCATAAATACGACAATGACTTCCCTGCATTGTCTCAGACCCCGCCCACACCCGACGATGTGGCAACCGATTTTTACAAAACAAAAGAAGCCTACGGCAAGTGCGAGGTTGTTCTGTACTCGCCCAACCATACGGCAACCATTCCCGATCTGACCATTCCCCACGTCCGTAAACTGGTTGATTTATGGACCGAACGCTTTGTCGAAATCTCGAAAGATGAAAACATTAAATACGTCTTTATCTTCGAGAACCGCGGCGATGTAGTAGGCGTTACCATGCCTCATCCCCACGGTCAGATCTACGGATACTCTTACGTTCCCAAAAAGATCGAACTGGAACTGGATTCCGCCCGTGAATATCATGACGAGAATAAAAAGTGCATCTTCTGTGAAATGTTAAAGGAAGAGCGCTCTACTGCCGACCGTATCATTTTCGAAAACGAGCACTTTGTTGTATTCTTGCCCTTCTTTACCGAGTATCCCTACGGTATGTACATTATGAGCAAGAGCCACAAACAGAACCTGGCACAGTTCACCGAAGAAGAAAAGGACGCTTTTGCGGTTACTATCCGTGAAACTGTCGGCACTTTCGATGCGCTGTTTGACAAACCCTTCCCCTATATGATGTGTATGCATCAGGGTCCTGTCAATCAAGACGAGAACAGCGACGAGTTCTACCATTTCCATGTCGAATTCTTCCCGCCGATGCGTTCTGCCGATAAGCAGAAGTTTAACGCTTCCAGCGAGACGGGCGTTTGGGCACATTGCAACCCCACTGCGCCCGAAGAAAAGGCGATTGAACTGCGCGATGCACACGCGCGTTTCTTGGCAAAAGATCAGGAGGCTTGATTTATATGTCTTGCAAGGTTTATGCAGATAACAGCGCAACGACGGCGGTCCGTCCCGAGGTCTTGGAAGTAATGCTTCCCTACCTTTCGGAGCAGTACGGAAATCCGTCCAGCATCTACGGATTGGGGCAAGCCGCTCATGCGGCGGTTCAGTCCGCCCGCGAGGAAGTTGCCGCCGCTCTGGGTGCAGACGCGAAAGAAATTTTCTTTACTGCCTGCGGTACCGAGTCGGATAACTGGGCCATTCGCGGCGCCGCTTACGCCAACCAATCCCGCGGCAAGCACATCATCACATCTTCTATTGAACATCACGCTGTCCTGCATACCTGCAAACAGTTGGAAAAAGAAGGCTTTTCCGTGACCTACCTCCCGGTGGACGAGTATGGTCTGGTTTCGGTGGAAGATTTAAAAGCCGCCATTACCGATGAAACGGTTTTGGTAACCGTGATGATGGCGAATAACGAAATCGGCACTGTCGAACCCATTCGCGAACTTTGCGCCGTTGCCCATGAAGCAGGCGTGCTGTTCCACACCGATGCCGTTCAGGCCATTGGGCATATCCCTGTAAATGTCGCAGAATTGGGCGTAGACCTCCTTTCTCTTTCGGGGCATAAATTCCACGCCCCCAAAGGCGTTGGTGCGCTCTATGTACGAAAAGGAACCAAGATTGACACCTTTATGCAGGGCGGCGGTCAGGAAAGAAACCGCCGTGCGGGAACTGAAAATGTGGCGGGGATCGTTGCTTTGGGTAAGGCAATCACCCTGGCAGTAGAGGAACTTCCCGAAACAGCAAAGCATCTGACCGCGCTTCGGGATAAGACCATCCGCGGCATTTTGGACAAGATCCCCTTTGCTCGATTGAACGGACATCCTGAAAAACGTTTGCCCGGTAGTGTCAATATCGGTTTTGAGTTTATCGAGGGTGAGTCGATTCTTTTGATGCTGGATATGAAGGGGATTGCTGCATCCAGCGGTTCTGCCTGCACTTCAGGCTCTTTGGACCCCTCTCATGTACTGTTGGCAATCGGTCTGCCCCATGAAAAAGCCCACGGCTCGGTACGGCTTTCCTATAGCCGCTATACCACCGAAGCGGACGTGGACTATATCTTAGAGACTTTACCGCCGATCATCCAGCGGCTAAGAGCCATGTCTCCCTTATACGAAGAATATGAAAGGAGCAAAAAAAATGTACAGTGAAAAAGTAATGGATCACTTTACCAATCCCCGCAATGTGGGCGAGATTCCCGATGCTGACGGCGTTGGCAACGTAGGAAACCCCAAGTGCGGTGACATTATGAAGATCTACTTAAAAATTGTAGATGACGTAATTGTTGATGCGAAGTTTAAAACCTTTGGCTGCGGTGCCGCCGTTGCAACCAGCAGTATGGCAACCGAGCTGGTCAAAGGCAAGACAGTTGCCGAAGCGTTAAAGCTGACCAATCAGGCAGTTGCCGAGGCGTTGGACGGATTACCGCCCGTCAAGATGCACTGCTCGAACTTGGCAGAGGAGGGCATCAAGGCTGCAATTGCTGATTATTATCAGAAAACCGGCCGTTCCACAGACGAGATTTTTAAGTGTAGCGGTTGTTGCAGTAACTGTGATTGTCATCACGAGTGAGTAACATAAAAGCGAGAAGCATTTTGCTTCTCGCTTTTTTATTTATTCAGTTGGTTCTTCCACGGGTTGCGGCGATTCCTCGGGCAAATTGGCGGGAGGCGCATCACTTTCCGACTCGTTTTCGGGAACGGTTTGGTGGTTCAGCGGGCAGGTGTCCTCGGGAACGTTGCTCTTAGAAAAATAGGTGCTGACCGCTTTTGTTCCCTCGGGGTCATTGCGGCAGGCGTCGGTAGCAAGGAACCCGCTGACCGTGCAAGTCTCTGCCGAGACCAGTCCGTTGGGACGTTTAAAGGATTGTGGGCTCAGATTTTTGTGGATTTCGCCCATTACATTGCGGAAGATCGTGATACAGGGATTGCCGATGGACCCGGGCAGGGGCGTGGGTTCGTCGTTGCCGAACCAGACAACGGCGGTATAACGGGGGGTGTATCCTGCAAACCAGCGGTCTTTTAAACTGTCGGTGGTACCTGTTTTTCCTGCAACTTCCCAGCTGTAGAATCCTGCACCGCCACCCGTACCGCCGTTAACAACCCCCTTTAAAAGATGGGTCATCAGGTAAGCGGTGGTTTCGCTCATTGCCACGTTGCGTTTGGGACGTTTTTCCAAAAGCACCTGTCCCGAGCTGTCACACACTTTGGTGTAGGTATAGGGGGCGGTGTAGACGCCCTCGTTTGCGAACGTAGCGTATGCGGCGGCCATTTCGGAAACGTGTACGCCGTCGGTCATGCCACCTAAGGATAAGGAACTAAGGTTTAAGTCACTGGAGATGTCACCGTTGCTTTCCACTCGCCGTTCTACCAGAGTGGTAATACCCAGTTTGTTTTTCAGGAAATTAAAGGAGTTTTCAACCCCCAGGGTCTGGCACAGGTTAACCGCCGCCAGATTGGAGGATTTTGCAACCGCCAACGAAACGGGGATATCCCCTAAAAACCCGCTGTAAGAGTTGCGGGGGGACCAACTGCCAATGGTAACAGGGGTGTCACTGACCACCGACGAAGAATGGATGGTACCATACTCTAACGCGGGGGCATACACCGCCAAGGGTTTAATGGATGAACCGGGCTGACGGGTTGTTTGTGTTGCGCGGTTTAGGACACGGTTTCCCGTCTTTTCGCCGATACCGCCGATGATCCCCACCAATGCGCCGCTTTCGTTGTCAATAATGGCGACGGCAGACTGATAAGGATTCTCCGGGTCGGGCGATGCAGGGAAGTTGTCCATATTCTCGTAGTAGTTTTCGGCAATGTTTTGAATGGCGGGGTTGATGGTCGAATAGATCCTTAATCCGCCGTTGTAAAGCATCTTTTCTGCCATTGCTGCAGTAAACCCTGCTTCTTTTTGCAGGTCTTTCAGTACATCGTCGAATAGTTGGTCAGCAAAGTAGGACCGGCTGCCCGAAACGGGGGAACGGTTGGTTGAAAACTGCAGTTCTTCTTCCAGCGCCGATTCGTATTCTTCCTTTGAAATCAAGTTGTTCTCCAGCATTTTTGCAAGGACGACTTCTTGTTTCTCCTTGTTGGCTTCAGGGTTCAAGAACGGGTCATAACGGGAAGGATACTGGGTGATTCCCGCAATCGAAGCACACTCTGCCAAGGTCAATTCGTCCAGGTCTTTATCGAAATAAACCTTTGCGGCAGTGGTAACACCGTTGCAACGCTGACTCAGGTAAATGGTGTTTAAGTAGTATTCTAAAATGACGTCTTTGGAGTAGTTCTTTTCCAGCGCCAGAGCGCGGAAGATCTCGGTCACTTTACGGGAAATCTTGGTTTCTTTTTCCTGGGTGACATTTTTGATCAACTGCTGGGTAATGGTACTTCCGCCAAAGGTATCACGGTAGCGGATGACTGTATTCACTGCCGCCAAAAAAGTGCGTTTAAAGTCAACCCCGGGATGGGTCCAAAACCGTTCGTCCTCGACTGCAATAAAAGCATCCTGCATATATTGCGGGATCTGGTCTAAGGGCGCCCAGATACGGTTTTCATCCGCGAATAAGTACTCAACCTCGGTTTGTTCGCCCGTAGTGCTGTCGGTGGCATAAATGATGGTGGTCAGGTCCGCATCAAAGGACTCCAGACTCATTTTTAAAGCCGTTTGATAAATGGAATAACAATATACGCCGACGGCAATTGCCGCAACCAAAAGCAGTACGAAAGTCATCAGGAAAAAACTTTTGAAAAACTTTTTTGCATTTGTAGGCATAGTTCCACCTCCAACCTACATTATATTCAAAAAACATTAAGAAAGTATTACAAAAAAGAAAAAGGTAGAAAAAGTATATAATTGAAGCAATTTCCCATACTAAACCCGAGGTGAGTTTATGAAACGATTGGGGGTAGTATTCCTAACGGTCGTACTCCTTGCAGGGTGCGGGAAAGCATCGGAGGAGCAACCTGCATTGGTGCAAAACGTGGGACAGCGCAAGGTGGTATTAAACGAGGTTTATCTTGCGTGTGACCATAATTATACCATCGGAACGGTGGAACGGCCGGGGAGCGAAACCAAAGCGGACTTGGAAAAAATATATCAGGATTTCGAGGAAATCACTTTCAGCACCGAGGAAGCCAGACTGACACGCTATAAAAAAGGCAAGTGCGACGGGCATGTTCTGTTTCGCAGTTACCGCGGGAAAATCGGCGTGTTTAAAGAGAATAACGGCGCTTTAATGGATGTGCTGGACGTTCCCTTGTCCACCTTACCCAACGAAGATCAACGAAAATTAAAAGAAGGCGTGTCCGTTTTCGGGAACGAAGAGCGGGCAGCCTTCTTAGACGATTTCGAGACTTAGCAGTCTTTTAACTTTTCGGTAAATTCCTCGTCAGGAGTAACGTAGAGGGTGTGATAATGGTCGTAAATAACCATTCCGGGTTTAGCGCCCGCGGGCTTTCTAACATTCTTGACGGCAGTAAAGTCTACGGGTACATTGGATGAAGTCCCCGCCTTGCTGTAAAAGGCGGCGATCATTGCCGCTTCAAACAGCGTTTGCTGCGGGACTTCCTTGCCGTTTGACTTGATCAGGGTATGGGAACCGGGAATGTTTTTGGTGTGGAACCAGACATCTTCCGCGCGGCTTAATTTCAACGTCACATAATCATTTTGGCGGTTGTTTCGCCCCGTCAGAATAGTAAATCCGTCCGAGCTGACAAACCGCATCGGCTCGCTGGTCCGGGATGCCTGACGTTTTTTTCCTGCGGTGTGCTTTAAATACCCCTGTTCTTGCAGTTCCTCTCTGATTTCCCCGATCTCGGCAGGGGTGGAGGCACGGGATAAAGCATCAAAAACACTTTCCAAATAGGCGGTTTCTTCCAAATTCCGGCGTTTCTGTTCAGCCAATGCAATTTCGGCATTTTTTGCTTTATTATATCGTTTATAATACTGCTGGGCGTTTTGCGAAGGCGTTTTTTGCGGGTCTAAGGAAACGGTCATTTCCCCGCCGTTTTCCGCATAGTAATTGGGGAGGACAACCTCGCTGACACCCGCAGGGATGCAGTAAAGGTTTGCAATCAGCAGGTCACCGCAGATTTTCAGCTGTTCCCGATTTTCCAGTTCCAACGCGGTTTCTTCGTACAGTTTTTCTTTTTTGCGGCATCGTTCCAAATGATTGGTCAGTACATGTAAAATGGTGGCAGACCGCTGGCGCATACGCTCGGTGCGGTCCCGCAGTCGGAAAAATTCACCCATTGCCAGACTCAGTGTTTCCGCAGGCTGAACCCCTGCGTTGTTGCCATATTGGCGAATCTCGGTGGGGGCGTAGTCCATGGGTTTTCCGCTTTTGGGGTCTAAGATGACGCAGGGGGAAAAACGTCCTTTTTTTATCTGGTCAAAGTATTCGGCGCAACTCTCGGCAAGACGTTTTTTCCAACCTTCCGAAGCTTCGCAAAGGCGGGTCGCCGTCTGACCGAAGGTGCGATAGGTGAGTTCCCTTGCCAGTAAGGGGCTGACGCCTAAAAAACGGTTTAAAAGTACCTTGTGAACAGGGGTGTCGCCTTCTTCGGCGTGAAACACATCCAAAAAGTCCTCGGCGGTGCATTGGGTGGGATCGATCTTATCCTGCTTGGGGGGGAGTTCGTACTCCAATCCGGGGAGAATCTGCCGCACACTGCTGACCGAAAAATCTACCCGTTTGACGGCATCCAGCACTTTCCCCTGGGAAGAAACCAAAATCAGGTTGCTGTGCCGTCCCATAATTTCGGCATAAAGATGCTTTTGGGTCAGATCCCCCAACTCGTCATAACTTTCTGCCGTCAGACAAATCACCCGCTCCAGCCGGGGCTGGGAAAAAGAAAGCACCTTGGCACCGCCCAGGTGCTTTCGTAAAAACATACAAAAAGCAGGGGCAGTAAGCGGATTTTCTTTTTGATCGTCGGTCAGGTGTACCCGGGGCATCGATGAATTAGCGCTTAAAACCAAGGTGTGGTTTTTTCCGTTATTGCGGATCACCAGTCGAATTTCGTCAGATTCGGGCTGATGAATCTTATCTATTTTTCCTCCTGCAAGGACCTGATTCAGTTCCCGGACCATACAAGCGGTGGAAACGCCGTCAAAAGGCATAAAAAAACCTCCAAATCTTAAAAAAACTATTTACTTATTTGTAAATTTTGTATATAATTAATAATAAGTATACACGAAATATCTTCGGAATGCAAATGAAAAAAGGAGAAAACCTATGGTTAAGAGTATGACCGGCTACGGCAGATGCGAGAATCTGACCCGCGGCAAGAAGATAACCGTTGAAATCAAATCGGTCAACCATCGCTATTTGGACCTGGCTGTCAAATTGCACAACAGTTATGCGTTTTTGGAAGACCGCATTAAAAAAGAAGTTCAAAAAAGTGTTTCCCGCGGGAAGGTGGATGTGTATCTTCATATCGAAAACCAGCAGGGAGACAAGAGCATTTCCTTGAACGAACCTTTTGCCCGTAGTTATTGTGAAGCGCTCCGCCAACTGAAGAAAAAGCTTTCCCTCTCAGGGAAAATAGACGTTGCACTGTTGGCTCGGAATAACGAGATCTTCCAATACCAAAAACCCGAAGAGGACCCCGAGGTCCTTTGGGCGGATGTAAAAGAAGCTCTGGATGCCGCATTGGCAGACTTCGTTTCCATGCGCGGTCGGGAAGGGGAGCGCCTTGCTGCTGATTTGACCGAACGGGGTGCCGCCATCTTAAAAGTAGTTGAACAGATTGAAAGGGAAAACCCCCGCATCGTTCAGGAGTACGAAGGGCGTTTGTCTGAAAAGATTCGCGAGGTGCTCGGGGATACCCAGATGGACGAGTCCCGTATACTGACCGAAGTGGCGATCTTTGCCGACCGTGTCTCTTTTAATGAAGAAGTGGTACGGTTAAAGAGCCATTTCAAAGAACTGGAAAACCTGCTGGCACAGACCGAGCCGGTAGGCCGTAAACTGGATTTCTTAATTCAGGAGATGAACCGTGAAATCAATACAACCGGCTCGAAATGTAACGATATTGCAGTTTCGAGACTGGTGGTTGATGTAAAAGCGGAACTGGAAAAAATCCGCGAACAGATACAAAACATTGAATGACGGAGGACAACATGAAACTTATCAACATTGGATTCGGAAACATTGTATCAGCCAACCGCTTGATTGCTATCGTCGGCCCTGAATCGGCACCCATCAAGCGCATCATCCAGGATGCCCGTGACCGCGGTTTTTTGATCGACGCTACATACGGTCGTCGTACCCGTGCCGTTCTGATTGCGGACAGCGGACATGTCATCCTTTCGGCGGTGCAGCCCGAAACGGTTGCAAACCGACTGACGGTCAAGGATGCGGAAACGGAGTCTGCCGATGAAGAATAAAGGTGTACTGTTGGTCGTGTCCGGACCTTCGGGAGTTGGCAAAGGAACCGTTTGCCGGGAGTTTTTGGAAAAGCATCCCGACGTTTTCTTTTCGGTCTCTGCAACCACCCGTCCTATGCGGAATATTGACGTAGACGGTGTTACTTACTATTTTAAAACCGCAGAAGAATTTGAAGATATGGTTCGTACCGATGCGTTTTTGGAACATGCTTCTTTTTGCGGTAATCGTTACGGTACCCCCAAAGCACCGGTTTTGGAACGGATTGAAAAAGGGACCAGCGTTCTTTTGGAGATCGATGTTCAAGGGGCTTTGATGGTCAAAGAGAATTATCCCGATGCGGTTTTGGTATTCATTCTTCCCCCGTCCTTAAAGGCGTTGGAAGAGCGTCTGCGCAATCGCGGTACCGAAACCGAAGAGAAAATCCGAGAACGGATGACCCAGTATCAGCGGGAGTTTGAAAAAGCACCCGCATATCAATACTTGCTGATTAATGACGACCTTTCGGTTGCTGTTTCTGACCTGGAAGCGATCCTTCGCGCCGAACAGATGCAGACCGAGCGTTGTCAAGAAATATTAGAGGAGGTTTTACAAAAATGATTTTTCCTGCAATTGCTGATCTGGTCGAAAAAATCGGCAGCCGTTACGGCTTGGTGATCGTTACTGCAAAACGCGCCCGTGAGCTTTCGGAAGGCAAAGCCGCTTTGGTTGAACCCGGTAAGGACAAGAATGTTGCCATTGCCGTAAACGAAATTGCTGCAGGCAAGGTGGTTTGTGACGATTCTGTTGTCGAAGCGGTTGAAGAATAATTAAGCTTTACAAAAACGACAATCCGGAAAGACGGAAATCTAATAGAATAAGGCTTGTGGGGTCTATCTCCATGGGCTTAAGGAGTTGTTCTGGTGATTAACAATCAGGCAATTTACTATTTTCACGAAGGAACGAACTATCGGGCCTATTCCTACTTCGGCGTCCATGACGAGGGGGACGGTCTGGTATTTCGCACATACGCACCTCACGCAAGAGCGGTCTCCGTGGTTGGTGACTTCAACCAATGGAACCCTGATGCCAATCCGCTTACTTTGCTAAAAGACAGCGGCGGTATCTGGGAAGGACGGTTACCGTATCTGGAACGGTGGGCGTATTATAAGTTTGCTGTTACAACGTCAGAAGGTGAAACCCTGTTCAAAGCAGACCCTTATGCGACTTACTCTCAGACTGCAGGTGAAACAGCCTCGATATACGTACCCTACGAGGAATATCCCTGGCAGGACGCCGGCTGGATGAAGTATCGCAAAAAACGGGATATGCTTTCTGCGCCTCTGAATATTTACGAGGTTCATGCAGGGTCCTGGAAACGACATGAGGATGGCTCTTTTTATACCTATTCCGATCTGGCGCGGGAGCTGGTTCCTTATGTCAAAGAGATGGGCTATACCCACATCGAGTTTTTACCCCTGTCCGAGCATCCTTATGATGGGTCTTGGGGGTATCAGTCAACAGGCTATTTCGCACCTACGTCCCGCTACGGCCGTCCCGAGGAATTGCGGTTGCTTATTGATACCTGCCACCAACACGGGATCGGTGTTATTTTGGACTGGGTTCCTGCCCATTTCCCCAAAGACGCCTTTGGCCTTTATCGCTTTGACGGAGCACCGTTGTATGAGTATAAGACGCCCGACCGCAGTGAGCTATCGGGATGGGGTACCTGCCGATTTGACGTCGGTTCACCCGAAGTACAAAGCTTTTTAATCTCGTCCTTGACCTACTGGATTGAAGAGTATCACATCGACGGATTCCGTGTAGACGCCGTTAGTTCCATGCTTTATTTGGACTACGACAAAAAAGACGGGGAGTGGACGCCCAATCGTTACGGCGGGAACGAGTGCCTGGAAACCATTGACTTTTTCCGCAAACTCAACGCCTATGTCGACCGTGAATACCCGTCGGTAATGGTGATAGCCGAAGAATCTACCGCCTTTCCCAAGGTCTCCCACGCGGCGGCTGATGGCGGTCTCGGTTTTCGGTTTAAGTGGAATATGGGCTGGATGAACGACACTTTGCGCTATATCTCCACCGACCCGTTGTTCCGTAAGCACGATCAAAATTTGGTTACTTTCTCGTTCTCTTACGCCTTTTTTGAACGGTACATTCTGTCCATTTCCCATGACGAAATGGTTCACGGAAAATGTTCGTTGATCGGACGTATGCCGGGGGACTACCGCCAACAGTTTGACGGCGCCCGTGGATATTTGGGATATATGTTTGCCCATCCGGGAAAGAAACTGCTGTTTATGGGCACAGAGTTTGCCCAGTTTATTGAGTGGGATTACAAAAAAGGTCTGGACTTCTTTTTACTTGACTACGACTCCCACAGCAAGTTTCAGACCTTTGTACGGGAACTGAATCTGTTTTATCTGGAACATCCCCAACTGTGGCAGGAAGACTTTTCGGAAAAAGGTTTTTCCTGGATTGCCGGGGATGACTGCGAAAATAGTGTTCTGGCATTCCGCCGCTACGACCGACGTCGGCGGGAGCTGATTGCTGTAGTGAATTTTACACCCGTAAAACGGGAAGGGTATTTGATCGGGGTCAGATCCTCGGGCGAATACCGTGAGGTGTTCAATACCGATGCCGACCGCTTCGGGGGAGGCGGCACGGAAAATATCGGTTTGATAAAAAGTGTTCCGATGAAAGTGCATGGCTGTAACCATGGGATTTCCCTGACATTGCCGCCGTCTGCTGTCATCTTTTTGGAGCGGGTACCCAAACGGAACCAATCTCGTCTGACTAAATAAGGGAGGGAATTGTGTGGTTAACAATCGAAACAAAGAATGGATCTGTATGCTTTTGGCAGGCGGACAGGGAAGCCGTCTTTATGCCCTGACCCGTGACGTGGCAAAACCCGCCGTTTCTTTTGGCGGGAAGTATCGTATCATCGACTTTGCCCTTTCCAACTGTACAAACTCCGGCGTGGATACGGTCGGCGTCCTGACGCAATACCGTCCGCTCTTGTTAAACGACTATATTGGAAGCGGGCAAGTGTGGGATTTGGACCGCCTTCACGGCGGGGTACACATCCTTCCGCCGTATCAAAAGCAGGAGGGTTATGACTGGTATAAGGGTACTGCCAACGCAGTTTGTCAGAACATCCATTTTATTGAAAAATATCAACCCGAACACGTTTTGATTCTGTCGGGTGATCATATTTATAAAATGGACTACGCCAAAATGCTGAAGGCGCATAAGAAAAACAATGCCGACTGCACCATTGCGGTCATTGACGTTCCTATCGAAGAAGCAAGTCGGTTCGGTATTATGAACGCCGACGAAACGGGCAAAATCTACGAATTTGAAGAGAAACCCGCCCACCCGAAAAGCACGATGGCTTCTATGGGCGTTTACATTTTCCGTTGGGATGTTTTGCGGAAATATTTGCTTGCCGACGAAAAGAACCCTGCCTCCAGTAACGACTTCGGCAAAGATGTGCTTCCTACAATGCTTGCGGCAGGGCAGCGGATGTTTACCTATGTGTTTGATGGCTATTGGAAAGATGTGGGTACCATTAACAGCCTTTGGGAAGCCAATATGGATTTGCTTTCCGACGTTAACCTGGGTATGGAAAACTGGAAGGTTTATTCCCGTCCTGCCGACCGCCCGCCCCATTATGTAGGAGAAACTGCCCGAATTAAAAACTCTATCATCACCGAAGGATGCGAAATCTTCGGTACAGTAGAAAACTCGGTGCTCGCCAGCGGTGTCGAAGTCGAGGAGGGCGCAGTCGTTCGCGATGCGGTCATTATGCGTC
>JAZOOX010000049.1:0-32797 GCA_045655245.1 Clostridia bacterium
CTGACGGACGGAAGGTCAAGGGTACTTTGCACTGGGTCGAATGCGGCTCTGCCAAGTCGGTGGAAGTCCGCCTGTACGATCGTTTATTCTCGGTCACCAACCCGTCTGCCGAAACCGAGTCGGGGGACTTTAAAGAAAACTTAAACCCCGATTCCCTGCAGATTCTGCCCGACTGTAAGTTAGAGGGCGCACTGGCCAACGCCAAGGCGGGCGACACCTTCCAGTTCCTTCGCCACGGCTATTTCTGTGTTGACCCCGACAGTACCGCCGACAAGCTGATTTTCAACCGCACCGTATCCTTAAAGGATTCCTGGGCGAAGCAGAACGGCTGATGAAGACCTTTACTGTCGGACGAAACGATGCGGACAAGCGTTTGGACCAGTTTATCCTGCGCGTGACACACAACCTCCCCAACGCATTGCTTTACAAGTGGTTTCGAAAGAAACGCTTTAAAGTCAACGGCAAACGGATTACCGACGCCGCCTATCGCCTGTCTTTGGGGGATGTGGTAGAGCTTTATATCACCGACGAGTTTTTTGAAGGCGTGGTGGAGGAAGAAGCTTTCTCCAAGGTTTCGGGTGCTGTGAACGTGCTGTACGAGGATGAACACATTCTCCTTGCAGATAAGCCTGTGGGGTTGCTTTCTCACAGTGACGACAAGGAATGGGTGCATACGCTGATTGCCCATATCCAGTCCTATCTTTACAAAAAAGGGGAGTGGGACCCGAAGAACGAAAACGGGTTTGCTCCCGCTCTTTGCAACCGCATCGACCGCAATACGGGCGGCATCGTCATTGCCGCAAAAACGGCAGAGGCATTGCGTATCTTAAACGATAAAATCAAGGGTCACGAACTGAAGAAAAAATACCTTTGCGCCGTTTTGGGGAAGCCCGAGAAGGATTCGGACGAGGTGGTGCGCTACCTGTTAAAGGACGAAAAAAAGAACAAGGTCACCGTCTATAAAAAACCCCGCCCGGGCGCAAAGGAAGCGCTTACCCGCTATCGGGTATTGACCCATCAAAAGGGATTGTCTCTGGTGGAAGTAGAACTGCTGACGGGGCGCACCCATCAGATTCGTGCTACTTTTGCCGATTTGGGGCATCCTTTGTTGGGAGATGGGAAGTATGGTGTCAACCAGGTCAATCTGAAATACGGAATGACCACCCAGGCGCTTTATTCCTATCAACTGACCTTTGCCTTTAAAACCGATGCAGGGGTGTTAAACCATCTGAACGGAAAAACCGTTACAGTAGAACGAGTGCCGTTTGCGGAAGAATATTTTAAATAAAAAAGTGCTTGCTCCGAGGGGTGTCACAGCCTCGAACCAAGCACTATCGGAGTGTTTCTCCGTTGCCGACCGCAGTCGGCACTGAAAGGAATCTCACTCTCAACAGTAGTATGACCTGAATGTAAAAGAATAATCCGGTAAATTTTTCATACGAGGCTTTTTATGAACGAATACTATTTTGACAACAGCGCTACCACCCGTGCCTATGATTCAGTGGTGTCGGTGGTCTGCGGCGCGATGCTCAATGACTACGGCAACCCGTCCTCCTCTCACCGTAAGGGATTGGAGGCAGAAAAACTGGTCCGTGCCGCACGGGAGGAAATTGCCCGTTTTGCGGGGGTCTTGCCCAAAGAATTGATTTTTACTTCGGGGGGGACCGAATCGAACAACACGGCGATTTTCGGGGTTTGCCACCTGATGCGCCACCGCGGGAAAAAGGTGCTGACTTTAAAAACCGAACATCCGTCGGTACTGCGTTGTGTAGAGCAACTGGAAAAGGACGGCTACCAGGTGTGCTACATCCCCGTAGATGCATACGGCCGCCCCGATCTGGCGGTGTTAGAGACCATGCTGACGTCGGACACCGTTTTGATCTCCTGTGCTCACGTTAACAGCGAACTGGGGACCGTCACGCCGGTTGCCGAGATCCGTAAACTCTTAAAGCGTCACAAGTGCCCTGCACTCTTCCACATCGACGGAGTTCAGTCTTTTGCCCGTGAAGGGTTTAAAGAGGCGGTTGCTGCAGGGGACCTGATCAGCTTTTCGGGCCACAAGATCCATGGACCAAAAGGAATCGGCGGCCTGATTGTCAAAAACGGTATCAAGCTCCCGCCCCGAAACTGGGGCGGCGGTCAGGAGCAGGGTCTTCGCTCGGGCACCGAAAACGTACCGGGGATTTTGGGCCTTGCCGAAGCCTGCCGTATCTGGCAGGAGGAAGGCGCCGAAAAAATGGCACATATCCGCGCTTTGCGGGATGCCTTGGAGACTGCTTTGAAAGAGCGGATTCCCGCTTTGCAGTGTAATTCCCCCGATGACGGCGCACCTTATATTCTAAACTGTTCTTTCCCCAACACCAAGTCAGAAGTCATCATCCGCTTGTTGGAGCAGGAGGGCATTTACGTCTCCCCGGGCTCGGCGTGCTCGTCCAAGAGCGGCGCCATCAGCCATGTGTTAATGGCTGTGGGAATGGAAAAGAAACGCGCGGACAGTGCCATCCGGTTCAGTCTGTCCGACACCAACACTCCAGACGAAATCGCACCCGTTGCCGACGGGGTTTTAAAAGCGGTTTCGTTTATGACGAAAGGAAAGTAATATGGACGAACTTTTTTTGGTCAAGTACGGCGAAATCATTTTAAAAGGGTTAAACCGCCCTGTTTTTGAAAGCAAACTGGTTCAAAATATCCGCCAAAAGCTTAAAGGCTTGGGAACGTTTGACATCCATCGTTGTCAGGCCGCCATCTATATCGAGCCTATGGAGAAAGTAGATATGGATGCGGTAGAGGAGCGACTGAAAAAGACCTTTGGGATCGTTTCCATTTCCCGCGTGAAAAAAGCGGAAAAGACGATGGACGCCATTTTTGATGCCGCTGTGATTCAGATGGAAAAGGTCCTGCGGGAAGGACTTTCTTTTAAGGTGGAAACCAAACGTTCGGACAAACAGTTCCCCTATAAATCCCCTGAGATCAGCCGTGAAATCGGCGGGCGGATTGCCGACCGTTTTCCCGAACTGATTGTTGATGTTCACAACCCCGATGTAGAACTGACCGTCGAGGTACGGGAGGAGTACGCATATATTTATACCGATAAAATTGCAGGGGCAGGCGGTATGCCCGTCGGTTGCAACGGAAAGGTATCCCTCTTGCTTTCGGGCGGGATTGACAGCCCCGTTTCGGGGTATATGATGGCAAAACGGGGACTTGCCCTGTCTGCCATTCATTTTTACAGTTACCCTTACACCAGCGAACGTGCCCGGGAAAAGGTACTGGATTTGGCGGGGATTTTGGCGGGGTATTGCGGTCATATCGACGTTTATATCGTGCCTTTTACCGAGATTCAGCTGCAGATCCGCGACCGCTGTCCCGAAGAGTACGGCACTTTGATTATGCGCCGCGTGATGATGAAAATCGCCGAAAAAGTGGCACGCAGCCACGGCGCAGATGCGCTTGTTACAGGCGAAAGTCTGGGCCAGGTTGCCAGCCAGACGCTGCTGGCGCTGGGCGTGACCAACGAAGCGGTGACTCTGCCCGTTTTCAGGCCTTTAATCGGCATGGACAAGGAAGAGATCATTACCATCTCTCGCAAAATCGGCACTTTCGAGACTTCGATTCTGCCTTACGAGGATTGTTGCACCGTCTTTACCCCCAAGCATCCTGCTACCAAACCCAAGCTGGACAAGGTACTTTTGTCCGAGGCGAAGTTGGATTTGGACCGTTTGATTGACGAGGCGATTGCAGGAGTAGAAAGGGTAGGCGTAAACGGATGAATGCTGAAATCATCGCGGTAGGAACCGAACTTTTACTGGGTGATATTTTAAATACAAACGCGCAATATCTGTCCCGACAACTGGCGGCGTATGGTGTAGATGTCTATGCCGAGAGCGTGGTGGGCGACCATCCCGCGCGGCTGACCGAAGCCATTCAACTGGCACTGTCCCGTGCGGATATTGTGATTTTAACAGGGGGTCTTGGCCCCACCGCAGACGACCTGACCCGCGAGACTACCGCCGCATTGTTGGGGCGGGAGCTGGTCTTTCACCAAGAGATATGGGAGAAGATTGCCGCTTATTTTCAATTAAAGAACCGTGTCCCCGTGGAGAGTAACCGCCGTCAGGCGATGGTCCCTGAAGGTGCGGCGATTTTAGAAAACACTTGTGGCACTGCTCCCGGGTTGCATTTGGAGTCGGAGGGAAAGCATATTTTCCTGCTCCCCGGTCCGCCTCGGGAAATGGAGACCATGTTCGAACACGCGGTCGCCCCGATTCTGGAAAAGCAGACGGGCTGTGTGCTCCGCTCCAGAATTCTGCGGATTTTCGGAATGGGAGAGTCGGATGCGGCAGAACGGGCAGGGGAGTTGATGGACAGTGCAAACCCTACTGTAGCTCCCTATGCCAAGGACAATGAAATGATTTTCCGCATCACTGCAAAGGCGAATAACGCCGCTGCGGCAGAAGCGCTTATGGACCCCGTGGAAGCTGAACTGCGCCGCCGCTTGGGGGATGTGGTCTACGGTACGGGGGAAACCGATCTGCAAACGGTTGCGGTTAAAAAACTGTTGGAACAAGGTCTGACTGTAGCAACGGCTGAATCCTGCACCGCGGGAGGACTTGCTTCCGCCATTACCGATGTTTCGGGAGCATCCCAAATCTTCCGCACGGGGATTGTGGCTTATCACAACGAAACCAAGGAAAAATTGTTGGGCGTTCCCCACGAAATCCTGGAAAAGCACGGTGCTGTCAGCGCTGATGTGGCTTGTGCCATGGCAGAGGGGATTGCCCGTGTCGCCGATGCGGATATCGGCGTGGGCATTACGGGGATTGCAGGACCTGACGGTGGCACCGAAACCAAGCCTGTGGGGTTGGTTTATATCGGAATTTGGTATAAAAACCAAGTAAAGGCAACGGCGTTTCGTTTTGGCGGAACCCGTGACCAAAACCGCAAATCCGCCATCCGTAATGCATTGAACTTAATCCTCAAAACGGTTGACGAATAACTGTTTTAAATGATATAATTAACATAAGAGAATAAGGGGGTATTTACTATGGCAGAAATGATGGACGAAAAAGCAAAAGCGTTAAATATTGCGCTTGCCAATTTAAAAAAGCATTACGGCGAAGGCGCCATTATGCGCCTGGGCGAAACTGCAACCATGGATATTGACGTCATTCCCACCGGCGCCTTGACACTGGACTTGGCATTGGGAATCGGTGGTCTGCCCCGGGGTCGTATTATCGAAATCTACGGACCGGAGTCTTCGGGTAAGACTACGGTCGCTTTACACGCTATCGCCGAAGCCCAAAAGCTGGGCGGCGAGGCAGTTTTTATCGACGTCGAACACGCGCTGTCCCCCACCTATGCCGCGGCTTTGGGTGTCAACACCGACAGTTTGCTGGTCTCTCAGCCCGACACGGGCGAACAGGCATTGGAGATTGCTGATGCACTGGTCCGCAGTAATGCCGTGGACATCGTGGTTATCGACTCGGTTGCCGCACTGGTCCCCCAAGCCGAACTGGACGGTGAAATGGGCAACAGCCAAATCGGTCAGCAAGCCCGTCTGATGTCCCATGCTCTGCGGAAACTGGCAGGTGTGGTCAACAAGACCAAAACGGTCGTTATCTTTATTAACCAGTTGCGTGAAAAAGTGGGTATCGTCTATGGTAACCCCGAAGTCACCCCCGGCGGTCGTGCGCTGAAGTACTACTCCAGTGTCCGTATCGACGTTCGCCGCATCGAAGCCATCAAAGCGGGCACCGACATTTCGGGTAACCGCACCCGCGCCAAAATTACCAAGAACAAGGTGGCCCCGCCTTTTAAAGAAGCCGAGTTTGATATCATCTTTGGCGAGGGTATCTCCAATAACGGTTGTATCCTGGACCTGGCGGTAGATGCAGGAATTATTAAAAAAGGCGGCGCTTGGTACTCGTATGAGGAAGAGCGTTTGGGTCAGGGCCGTGAAAACGTCCGCAAGTACCTGCAGGAAAACCCCGAGTTTATGGCTATGATCGAAGAGAAAGTTCGTGCTTACTATGCGGAAACAACCGACGGTGACAAATGATTTAGACAGCGCCAAGCGTGCGGCAATGGACCGTATTCAGCGGCGCCGCTACACCGTGTATGAGCTGATTCAAAAACTCGTTTTACGGGGATTTGACGAGGAAATCGCACGGGAAGCCTGCCTTTACTACGAGGAACTGGGGTATTTGGATGATGCAAGTTATACGGTCGCGTTTATCAAAGACGCCATCCGTTTAAAGGGCTACGGCTACCGCCGCATTGCCGAGGACTTGCGCCGTCGCGGCGTCCGTCAGGAACTGATTGACGAGGCGTATCCGCCTTTAGACCCCGACCCGGTTGGACGGCTGCTGCCCCAACTGGAAAAATGGGCAAGACCCTCTACCCCTTATGAAGAACAAAAACTGTACGCACACTTTTTGCGCCGCGGATTTTCTCGTTCCGAGATTGCCGAGGCGCAACGCCGTATGGAGGAACGATAATATGCAAGGTTGCAAAATCGGGTTTGTATCTCTGGGTTGTTCGAAAAACCTGGTGGATACCGAGATGATGCTGGGCCTTTTGACCGAGGCAGGTCACGAGGTCGAGATTTTTGAAAACGAGGCCGACATCATCATCGTCAATACCTGCACCTTTATTGAAAAAGCACAAAACGAAGCCATTGAAACGATTATCGAAATGGCACAGAATAAATCGGGAAAATGCAAAGGGCTGATCGTGGCAGGTTGTCTAGCGCAACGCTACGGAGAGCAGGTGTTAGAGCAACTGCCCGAGGTGGATGCCGTTATCGGTACGCACAGTTACCATCGCATCGCGGATGTGGTGGAGCGGGTACTTGCCGGGGAGCGGTTTGTCTTATGTGACGACTTGGAAAAGCCTGTCCCCACCAACCTGCCCCGTGTACAGACCACCCCCAAGCATTATGCCTATTTGAAAATAGCAGACGGCTGTAACCACCATTGCACCTATTGTGTGATTCCTTCGGTGCGGGGTCCCGTTCAAAGCCGCCCCGTTGCCGAACTGGTTGCCGAAGCGGAAAAACTTTACCGCGACGGCGTGAAAGAGCTGATCGTGGTCGCCCAGGACCCCACCCAGTACGGTGTGGACTTAGGGGAAAAGGGACTGCTTTGCAAACTGCTTGAAGAACTTTGCAAGGTAGGCTTTCCCTGGATCCGTCTCCACTATCTGTACCCCGAATGTGTGGACGACGCCCTGCTGGAAGTACTGCAGAAGCACCCTCAAATCTTACCTTATTTCGACATCCCTATCCAACACGCCAACGACCGTATCCTGGGTCGTATGGGACGCAAAACCAAGAAAGCCGACCTGACTGCCCTGGTGGAAAAAATCCGCACGGCGCTTCCCGATGTGGTGCTTCGCACCTCGTTGATTGTGGGATTCCCCGGGGAGACCGATGCCGAGTTTGAGGAACTTTGCGAGTATGTCAAAGAGACCCGCTTCAACCATGTGGGCGTATTTACCTACTCCCGGGAAGAGGATACCCCTGCCGCAACCTTCCCCGACCAGATCGACGAATCGGTGAAGGAACGCCGGCAGGAATTGTTAATGGATCTGCAGGCGGGGATTTCTGCCGCCTGTCTCGAAAAACGGCTGGGTCAGGTCATGACCGTTTTGGTCGAGGACTATGACTACGACAACAAACTCTACTTCGGCCGCAGTTATGCCGATTCCCCCGATATCGACGGAATGGTTTATTTCTCGTCCGAAACGACCTACCATGCCGGGGACTTTGTTGAGGTTCAGATTACCGATTGTCTGGAATATGATTTATTAGGGGAGGCCATTAAATGAATACTGCCAATAAAATCACCTTAATCCGTATCGCCATGGTACCGCTGTTTATCGTGCTGTATAAAATCCCCAGCGAACTCTGCCACTGGCTTGCCGCCGCAACCTTTGTGATTGCCGCCATCACTGACGGCGTAGACGGCTATGTTGCCCGTCACTACAACCAGGTCACCAATTTCGGCAAATTCATCGACCCGCTGGCTGACAAACTGTTGGTCACCGCCGCTTTGATTTGCTTTGTAGCAGACGGTTCGGTTCCTGATTGGGTCACCGTTATCATTTTAGCCCGGGAGTTTATGGTTACCAGTCTCCGCACGGTTGCCGTTACTCAGAACGTGGTCATTGCCGCAAGTATCTGGGGCAAACTTAAAACGGTGGTACAGATTGTACTGGTGGTGGCGATTTTAGTTCTGCCCCAAATCCCCGTTTTTGATATTTTAAAGACTGTTTTGATTTACGCCGCAATGGTCATCACCGTCCTGTCCGGCGCAGATTATATGTGGAAGAATCGTGCTTGTATCAAAGCCGAGTAACCTGCAAAAGAGACGATCCGGAAAGACGGAAATCTAAGTGAATAGGGCAAGGAGTTTTTTGTATGCGAATTGTCATTGATTGCTACGGCGGCGACCTGCCGCCTTCTGAAATCGTCCCCGCTGCCTACCAAGCCGCCGAGGACGAACAAGTGGATATCGTTTTGGTGGGTGACGAGACTGCCCTGAACGAAGTCATCCGTGAGCAGGGGTTGTCCTCTGACCGGGTGAGTGTGGTTCACGCACCCTTTGTCATCACCAATGACGACGACCCCGCAACGGCAGTTCGCCGTAATCCCGAAGCCTCTATGTCCGTTGCCTTGCAACTGATTAAATCGGGAGAGGGAGATGCACTCATCAGCGCCGGAAGCACAGGAGCGCTGATTACGGGTGCGACCTTGATTTTACGTCGTATGAAGGGGATCCGCCGTGCCGCTTTGGCACCTGTTCTGCCTTCTGCAGATGGTCCGTACATCCTGATTGATAGCGGTGCCAATGCCGAGTGTCTGCCCGAGTTTTTACCCCAGTTTGCAATAATGGGGAGTATTTATATGCGGGAAATGTTCGGTGTGGAAAGCCCCCGTGTTGGTCTGGTGAACGTCGGTGCGGAAGAGAAAAAAGGCACCGAATTTTTGCGGGAAAGCCATCGTTTGCTGAAAGAAACCCCCGACATCAACTTTATCGGTAACGTAGAAGGTCGGGACGTTCCCTTGGGAAAAGTAGACGTTGCGGTCTGTGACGGTCTGGTGGGAAACGTGCTCTTAAAGACCATGGAAGGTACCCTTGCGCTGATTTTGGGAGAAATGAAAAAGGCGTTTAAGACCAACATCATTTCCTTGCTGGGTGCGGCTATTACGGGTCCGTATCTGAAAAAAATGAAAAAAACTTTTGACTATAAAGAGTACGGCGGAGCACTGTTTTTGGGCATTAACGGACTGGTCATTAAGGTCCACGGCAGCAGTAACGGGAAGCCTTTTTATGCTGCGGTCCGTCAGGCAAAACGCTTTTTGGAAAGCGGCATTAACCAGAAAATTAGTGCAGAGCTGGAAAAAAGTTCGGAAAAGTGCTTGAACTGTGAGTAAATCTGTATTATAGTATAGATAGCAAAAATGTAAAAAAGGAGCGTACAACATGTTTGAAAAAGTAAAAGCCCTTCTGGCAGAGCAGTTAGAAATTGACGAAAGTGAGATTCAGTTGGACTCTTCCTTTGTTGAAGACTTGGGCGCCGACTCCCTGGACGTCGTTGAAATGCTGATGATCCTGGAAGAAGAATTTGACGTCACCGTTCCCGATGAAGATGCAGAAAAGTTCCGTACGGTAAAAGACGTTGTTGATTTCTTAAAAGAATCTGTTTGATAACAAAAAAAGCACCGTAAAAGGTGCTTTTTTTGCTTTCGGTATTAAAAATAATAGTCAACCACCGAGCGGTCGGTGCGGACGGTTGCCACAAACTCGGACACCGCCCGATGGTCAGGATGGACTTGATAAGCGTCCAGATCTTCCTGGCTGTCAAACGCGGTGACCAGCGCCATATCAAAGGTGGCGGCGTCCGAAGTGTTGACGTTAACGCCTACGTCCAAACTGCGGATGAAGGGGATCTTTGCGGGAAGTGCCAAGAGCATTTCCTTTACTTTTTGCATATTTTCCCCTTTGTTTTCTTCTTTAAACTTCCAGCAAACAACGTGTTTAAGCATCTTCGTTTCCTTTCCGATTGGGAATCTGCCAATCAATGGGGGTTTTGCCCCAACTCTTTAACAGGGCGTTGGCTTTGGAAAAGTGTCTGCATCCGAAAAAGCCGCGGTGCGCCGAAAGGGGACTGGGATGGGGTGCGGTCAAAAGCCGATGCTGGGGTGCGGTAATCTGCGCCGCTTTTTCTTTGGCGTGGCTTCCCCAAAGTAAAAAGACGATGGGGTCCTCTCGCTGGTTTAAAAGTGCCATTACGCGATCGGTAAACAGTTCCCAGCCTTTTCCGCGGTGAGAAGCGGCAAGTCCTTCGCGGACGGTCAGTGCTGCATTTAAGAGCAACACGCCCTGCCGTGCCCAGTACTCCAAATATCCGTTATCGGGGATAAAACACCCGCAGTCGGTTTGCAATTCCTTATAGATGTTTTGCAGGGAGGGCGGCGTTTGCACCCGGGGCAGAACCGAAAAGGACAGCCCGTGGGCCTGATTGGGTCCGTGGTAGGGGTCTTGTCCCAAAATCACCACCTTGACATCTTGGTACGCCGTCCACTTTAAGGCGTTGAAGATGTCGTTCATATGGGGGTGAATGGGATGGGAACGGTACTCCTCGACCAAAAACTGCCGCAGCTGCAGGTAGTAAGGCTTTTCGAATTCATCCCTTAAAAGGACGTCCCAATCGTTATCAAAGTGTACCACAGAACTTGTCCTCAAAAGCGGCCATATCGGCTTCGTTTTGGGGTACAGCAGCATCTTTGACCAAGGTCCAGGTTTCGACCAGTTCGACAGTTTCTTCAGGCTCGACCGATTTTAAGGGGCTTAAAGCTTCCATTTCCAGCATTAAGTCGCCGGTATAGGTCTCGTAGGAAACGCCGAAGTCGGGGTAGGTTGCACCGTCGATATGGGAATACTGTTTAATAAAAGCGTCTCCGTTTAAGAAATAAGCCGCCCAGCCACGCTCGTTGTTCAGACCCAGCTTAAAGGGGCAGGTGGCGTTGGGGTCCTGGCGCAGGGTAATGTACTTGTCGCCCCAGGTTACACGGGGGTCTGCCATATTGGTATAGGGCCAAAGAGCCAGTACACGGTTGCCCAAAAGGCCGGTTTCTTTGTTGTTCATGGGAACGATCTCGACCCCGCCGGGTGCCATTACCGACAGCGTCCAAACCGAGAATTCATAAGGCCATGCGCCGTGGTTGGTGATACGGTTTTTAACGATTAAACGGCAGTCGTTTTGGGGGTCGAAGGTGATTTCGATCTCTTTTTGTGCCAGGGTCCACTGTTCCTGAGGCGCAGTGATGCGTACGCCGTCAGCCAGTTGGGTGACCGATACGGGCAGGTGGTCGGAAGCGTAACTTCTCGGCTTTGCTTCGGGGCTCTGCCAAATGCGATGACCGCCCCAAATGTACCAGGGTGCGCCAAACTTTTCTTCGGCTTCGGGGCAGTTGGAGACGCGGTCCAGGTCCTCTAAGAAGAAGTTCTTGCCCCCTTCCAATGCCAGGCTGATGATGCGGATGCCGATGTCCAACGTGGCAATAAAGGCAATTTTGCCGTTGGATACTTTCAGACATTTGCCGTAGTTTTGATACTGTAATTCTTCGAATTTAATCATTTTTCTCTCTCCTTCGTTTTGGTTTCTTCCCGGTCGCCCAAGAGCTTGTTCAACTCTTCGCGGAAGGAATTTAAGTCGGTAAACTGACGGTAAACCGACGCAAAACGGACGTAAGCAATATCGTCCAGTTTCTTTAACCGCTGCATAACCAACTCACCGATCTGGGTCGTGGTGACTTCGCGCTCCAACGAATTGTAAACTACCAGTTCCACATCGTTTGCCAAAGCATCCAGGGTGTCAAAAGGAATCGGACGCTTTTCGCAGGCGCGGAGCAACCCTCGCAGTAGTTTTTCTTTATCAAAAGGCTCCCGGGTCTTGTCCTTTTTGACGATCATCACGGGTACCCGTTCGATCTTTTCGTAGGTGGTAAAACGCTTGGCACAAGAAAGACATTCCCGTCTGCGGCGAATGGCGCCGCCTTCCTCGGTAGGGCGGGAGTCAATGACCTTGCTTTCTTCAAAATCGCAAAACGGACAGCGCATAAAACAACCTCCTTTAATACTTTTATTCTATCATTTATTGGCACTCTTTGTCAATTATATCTTGATGATTCGTTACGGGTATGATATAATGAAAAGTACACAAAATCCAAAAAGAGAGATATTTTAAGGTTAAGGAGGGGCGTATGTTTCAACTGGTATCCGACTACAAACCCAGCGGCGACCAGCCGCAGGCAATCGAAAAGCTGGCGCGGGGCGTAAAGGAAGGAATGCGCGCCCAGACCCTGCTCGGCGTTACGGGCAGCGGGAAAACCTTTACCATGGCGAACGTGATTCAGGCGGTCAATCGTCCTACGTTGGTTTTGGCACACAATAAGACCCTGGCGGGGCAATTGTATTCCGAGTTTAAGGAGCTGTTCCCCCACAATGCGGTAGAGTATTTTGTTTCCTATTACGATTACTATCAGCCCGAGGCGTACATTGCCAATACCGATACCTATATCGAAAAGGACGCTCAGATCAACGACGAAATCGAAAAACTCCGCCACTCGGCAACCGCCGCACTCTTCGAACGGCGGGACGTAATCATTGTGGCGAGTGTATCCTGTATTTACGGTCTGGGCGACCCCGAGGACTACCGCGATTTGGTGATTTCTTTGCGGCCCGGGATGCAAAAGACCCGACAGGAACTTTTGCGACGGCTGGTAGAGATCCAGTACGAGCGCAACGACCTGAACTTTGTCCGCAACAAGTTCCGCGTTCGCGGGGATACGGTAGACATCTTCACTGCAGGAGCAGGGGAGCGGGCCGTGCGGGTGGAATTTTTTGGGGACGAGATCGACCGCATCTGCGAGATCAATGTTTTGACCAATCAGGTGGAAGCGGTCCTTTCCCACGTGATGATTTATCCCGCCTCCCACTATGTTACTACCGATGAAAAAATGAAACGCGCCATTGCCGCCATCCAGGAGGAGTTGGGGGAACGATTGCAGATTTTCCGTGGGGAGGGGAAACTGCTGGAAGCCCAACGGCTGGAGCAACGGACGATGTACGATTTGGAAATGATGCAAGAGATCGGGTTTTGTTCGGGCATCGAGAACTATTCCCGACACATCAGCGGCCGTGCGCCGGGGTCGGCTCCCTATACCCTGATGGACTATTTCCCCGACGACTTTTTACTGTTGGTGGACGAGTCCCACGTAACGTTGCCCCAGGTACGGGGAATGTACAACGGCGACCGCGCACGAAAAGACTCTTTGGTGGGTTACGGATTCCGTCTGCCGTCAGCGTATGACAACCGCCCCTTAAATTTCGAGGAGTTCGAGTCCCGCATCAATCAGGCCATTTTTATCAGTGCCACCCCCGGGGAGTACGAGGCAGAACACGCTTCTCAAACGGTAGAACAGCTGATCCGTCCCACGGGACTTTTAGACCCTGTTATCTCGGTCCGACCTGTCGAAGGGCAGATGGACGATTTATGGTCGGAAATCAATATCCGCGCCCAGCGAAAAGAACGGGTGCTGGTCACTACCCTGACCAAAAAGATGGCAGAGGACTTGACCGACTTCCTAAAACGGGGCGGGGTACGCGTGCAGTACCTTCACTCGGATGTTGAAACCCTGGAACGGGCGGAAATCCTGCGGGATCTGCGGTTGGGTGTTTATGATGTACTGGTGGGCATCAACCTGCTTCGCGAAGGGTTGGACCTGCCCGAGGTATCCCTGGTGGCGATTTTGGACGCTGATAAGCAAGGATTCTTGCGGTCTACCACGTCCCTGATTCAGACCATCGGCCGTGCCGCCCGACACGAGCAGGGTACCGTTATTATGTACGCCGACGAGGTGACCGACTCTATGTACGCCGCAATTTTCGAGACCGAACGGCGTCGGGAGCTCCAGCAACAGTATAACGAAGAACACGGCATCGTGCCCAAGGGGATTAAGAAGACGGTCCATGCAACACCTGAAGTTACGCATGCGGTTGCACCCGACCTGCCTGAAACAGACGATGCAGAAGCAATGATAGAAACCCTGACCCGGGAAATGTATCGCGCCGCCGAGGACTTGCAGTTCGAGCGGGCGGCACTCCTGCGGGATCGGATAGAAGCGTTGAAAGGAAAGAACGATGGGACAAAATGAACTGGTTATTATCGGTGCCCGTGAGCACAATTTGAAAAACGTCAGTCTGACCATCCCAAGAAATAAACTGGTGGTGGTAACGGGACTTTCGGGGTCGGGGAAATCGTCTTTGGCATTTGATACCCTGTACGCCGAGGGACAGCGCCGTTATGTGGAGTCGCTGTCTGCCTATGCACGGCAGTTTTTGGGGCAGATGGACAAGCCGGACGTGGACGAGATCCGCGGGCTTTCTCCTGCCATTTCCATCGACCAGAAGACCACGGTCAAAAACCCCCGTTCCACTGTGGGGACCGTCACCGAGATCTACGACTATATGCGGCTGCTTTTTGCACGGGTAGGGATCCCTCACTGTCCCGTCTGCGGGAAGGAAATCCGACCCCAGTCGGTGGACCAGATCGTAGATGCCGTGATGGCGTTGCCGAGAGAGTCGCGGGTGCAGTTGTTAGCGCCCTTGGTTCGCGCCCGTAAAGGGGAACATCAGAAGATCATCGAATCGGTACAGAAAAACGGGTTTGTCCGTGTACGGGTAGACGGAGAAGTTTATGACGTGACCGAAACACCTCAGCTGGACAAGCAAAAAAAGCATAGTATCGAAGCGGTGGTAGACCGTCTGATCATCCGTGACGGCATTGAAAGCCGCCTTGCCGATTCGTTGGAAACGGCGTTGCACATGGGCGAAGGCTTGGTAATCGTCCAGGATTTGGCGGGGGAGGAGCGGCTTTACAGCACCTCGTACAGCTGTCCCGATTGCGGCATTAATATGCCCGAATTGACCCCGCGAATGTTTTCGTTTAACAGCCCCTTCGGTGCTTGTCCCAGTTGTACGGGTTTGGGGTTTTTGATGAAGGTTGATCCCCGATTGGTGGTTGCCGACCCCGAAAAGAGTCTGACCGAAGGTGCCATTACTGCCAGTGGATGGAACTTTGGCACCAAGGGAAGCATGGCACAGGGTTATGGTCGTGGACTTGAACAGCGGTACGGTTTCTCGCTGGACACCCCTTATTGCGACCTGCCCAAAGAGGTGCAGGAGGTCATCCTTTACGGCACAAAAAATGAAAAAATCAATGTGGAATTCGTTCGTGAAAACGGGTCGGGCAAGTATCGACTTGCCTTTGAAGGGGTCATTCCCAATATGGAGCGCCGCTACCGCGAAAGTACCTCCGATTGGGTCAAGACCGAGATCGAGGGGTTTATGAACGCGGCACCCTGCAACGACTGTGCGGGAAAACGCCTTCGTCCCGAAACCCTGGCGGTCACGGTAGGCGGGAAGAATATCAGCGAACTTTGCGACCTGTCGGTGACCAATCTGATGAAGTTCTTTGACACCCTAACCCTGCCCCCGAAAGAAAGCAAGATCGCCGAGCAGATCTTAAAAGAGATCCGCGCCCGACTCGCTTTTCTAAAGCAGGTCGGTCTGGATTATCTGACCCTTTCCCGCAGCTCGGGAACGCTGTCAGGCGGAGAAGCGCAACGCATCCGCCTTGCCACCCAAATCGGGTCGGGACTGGTGGGGGTCCTTTATATTCTGGACGAACCCAGTATCGGTCTTCATCAGCGGGATAACGAAAAGCTGTTAGAAACCCTGAAACGGTTGCGGGATTTGGGTAACACGTTGATCGTAGTCGAGCACGACGAGGATACGATGTACGCCGCTGATCATATTGTGGACGTGGGCCCCGGAGCGGGCGTCCACGGCGGTCGGATCGTGGCACAGGGCACGGCGGAAGAGATTATGCAGGTGGCTGAATCGGTGACGGGTCAGTATTTAAGCGGACGGAAACAGATTGCCATGCCCGCCGCTCGCCGCCCTGTCACCGACCGAAAACTGGTGATTCGCGGTGCCGCGGAAAACAACCTGAAAAACATCGATGTAACCATTCCTCTGGGAGTCATTACCTGCGTTACAGGGGTTTCGGGCTCGGGCAAAAGCTCGTTGGTCAACGAGATTTTGTATAAAAGCGCCGCTTCTGCCTTAAACGGTGCCCAAAAACGGGCGGGGGCTCACGCAGGTATCGACGGATTAGAGGAGCTGGACAAGGTTATTAACATCGACCAGGCGCCCATTGGTCGGACACCGCGATCGAACCCTGCTACCTATACGGGTCTCTTTTCGGATATCCGTAACCTGTTTGCTTCTACCCCCGATGCAAAAGAGCGGGGGTTTGGACCGGGACGGTTTAGTTTTAACGTATCGGGCGGTCGTTGTGAAGCCTGTGCGGGAGACGGCACTTTGAAGATCGAGATGCACTTTTTGCCTGATGTGTATGTGGATTGCGAGGTCTGCGGCGGCAAACGCTATAACCGGGAGACGTTGGAAGTCCGTTATAAGGGGAAGAATATCGCCGAGGTGCTGGATATGACCATTGACGAGGCGGTGGACTTTTTCGAGAACATCCCCCGTATCCACAACCGTCTGAAAACGCTGCAATCGGTGGGGTTGGGGTACGTCAAGCTGGGGCAACCCGCCACCACCCTGTCGGGGGGCGAGGCACAGCGTGTCAAACTTGCCACCGAGCTGTCCAAGCGGAGTACAGGCCGCACCCTTTATATTTTGGACGAGCCGACTACGGGGTTGCATATTGCCGACGTAGACCGCTTAATTGGTGTGCTGCAGCAGTTGTGTGAGGGCGGAAATACCGTGGTGATCATCGAGCATAATATGGATGTTATCAAGGTATCCGACTACCTGATCGACCTGGGCCCCGAAGGCGGGGAACGGGGCGGCTTGGTCATTGGTTGCGGCACCCCCGAAGAACTGATGGAAAACGAAAACTCTTATACGGGACTGTTTTTAAAACGGCACTTAGAACGGCTATAAAAAGTAAAAGCCACCTTCTTGCGAAGGTGGCTTTTACCGATGATGAAGCTACAGTAGCAGTGTGCCTGCTCGATTATGTTAGCATCATTTATATGGTAGCAAAAAAACCACTTTTTGTCAATGCTCTTTGCGAAAAAGAAAATCACATCGGGACACTTTGCGGCAAGGGCAAAAGTGACCATAGCTTCTTCATCTGATAATCGTATATAGCGTCTTCCTGTTTGTATAAAGAGAACAAAAACGGATTAAACAGCAAACAAAATAAGCGTCTTTGACAAAAAAGTCGAAAATCGCCAAAAAGTTTCATCAAATGTATCGGATTTTGGCGGTTTTTTTATCTTTAGATATTTACTTTACGGGGATTTTATGGTATAATGCCTACAGTTATGTTTAAGTCTTGTAAAGACGATAATTTGAATAGGCCTTGCGGGGATGTTCTCCCGGGCTTAAATTGGAGGAGTATGGGATGGATTTTCAAAAACAACGATCTGCAATGACCTTAAATCCCGCAAAAGGCGCGGCTCTTTACGGGTTTTCCTACCGCAAAGACGGACAGTTTGTCATCAGCGGTTATGAAAACGGCACGCCCAAGTGCTTTGCTTTTGACGAAGCCCTTTTGGCTTTGGGAAAATCGGCAGACAAAGATACCTTTGCCCGCTTGTTAAAAGGCGCAAAGGCGGGTTGCCATCACGGCGCCGTCTGCCCGAAGAGAGCACGGATGCATTTTCTTTTGGATGCTCCTGTTGTATTGGAAATCCGCTCGGCTTTGGCACTTTGCCTGACCTGTAATACCAAGGGCGAAGCGCTGGCCGAGAAACTGGGCTTTGCTTGGGAGACCCCTGTTGTTGACAAAGTAGTTTGCGAGGCAGACGGCGCAATCTTGATCCCCGCTGCCGATCTTGCTTCTGCCGAAGCCAAGCTGGCTGAAACGGTAGCCGCCCTTTCCAAAGAATTCGGATTTACCGATGCAACGTTGGCAGGGGATGACTTTGACGACGCCGCACTGGCGTTGCTGCCTGTCGTCCGTATGGCTTGCGGTCAGGACAAGCCTGCATCTGCCCTGTTCTTTACTGACGAAACCATCAAAGCAATGTCCGACGCTCAAGGGTTTGAAACCCTGACCCGTCCCGCGGGACACGCTTTTGCTTATCATATCGGCGACGACAAACTCTTTATCGACTCTGCCGATGCCCAGACGGTTATCAAAGCCATCGCTGACTTCCGTGAAAAAACGGGTCATGCTCCCGCACTGGTCGGTATCGGTGGACTGGGCTTAATTGCCTGCGACAGCTGTATGCCTTGTGCCGTAGCGGTGAAAGAAGCGGTTTTGACCGCCATCTTCCTGCATGGGAAAATTGAAGTCCGCACCCCCCAAGCGGCGAAAAAAGCGGGTTGCCGTAACGCTCAGGGCCGTCTGGCTGAAAAGATTGCTTTGGTAACGGGTAGCGCTCAAGGTTTTGGCAAGGGCATTGCCTTGGCAATGGCTGAGGAAGGCGCCCACGTGATCATTGCCGACTTAAACGAAGAAGGTGCCGTTGCCTGCGCCAATGAATTAAACGAAAAGTACGGTCCTTATACAGCGGTGGCTGTCGGCGCCAATGTAGGGGACGAAGATTCGGTCAAAGCAATGACCGACGCCGCAGTTCGCGCTTTCGGCGGGTTGGATGTATTGGTCAATAATGCGGGTATCGTCCGTGCAGGCGGCCTGGAAGAAATGACCAAGAGTTCCTTCGAGTTGGTGACTTCCATCAACTACACCGCTTACTTCCTCTGTACCCGAGAAGCTTCCCGCGTGATGAAACTTCAGCATTTGGCGGCACCCGAGTATATGATGGACATTATCGAAATCAACTCCAAGTCCGGACTTTCGGGCAGTAATAAGAACTTTGCCTACGCGGGCAGTAAGTTCGGTGGGTTGGGTCTTACGCAGTCCTTTGCCATGGAATTGGCGCCCTATGCCATTAAGGTCAACGCCATCTGCCCCGGAAACCTGCTGGACGGTCCCCTGTGGTCTGACCCCGTTCGCGGCTTGTTTGTTCAGTACTTAAATGCAGGGAAAGTCCCCGGCGCCAAAACCACCGAGGATGTCAAAAAGTTCTACGAAGCCAAGGTGCCCCTGGGCCGCGGTTGCCGCGAACCTGACGTGGCACGGGCAATCCTTTATATTATTGAGCAGACCTACGAAACCGGTCAGGCGGTCCCCGTCACCGGCGGACAGGAAATGCTGAACTAAGGAGGCTATCATGGCAGATGCAACCATCCGCACGGCATTAAACGCCGCCACTGCGGAAGAACGCCTTTCCAATCTGGATACTTACTTAACCCGTTATCGCAACGGGGAGCTGACTTGGCCGAAGGACAGCGGCAATGTCAACAACCACATTCATACGATTTATTCTTTTTCGCCCTATTCGCCCACCTTGGCAGCAACCCTCGCCTGGGAAAACGGTCTTCGTACCGCAGGGATTATGGACCATGACAGCGTGGCAGGGGCAAAGGAGTTTATTGCCGCAGGGGAGCGTTTGGGTCTTGCTACCACCGTAGGGATGGAATGTCGGGTCTCGATGTACGACACCCCTTTCTCTGACCGTCGGTTAAACAACCCCGACCAAGACGCCATTGCCTACGTGGCAATGCACGGCATTCCGCACCAAAACATCGGTCGTGTGGAAGCGTTCATCCAACCCTACTTAGAACATCGGCACGAGCGCAACCGCCAAATGGTAAGCCTTTTGAACCGTGAACTGGTTCCTTTGGACACCGAGCTGGACTACGAAACCGACGTCCTGCCTCTGTCCTGTGCAGAAGAGGGCGGCAGCGTAACCGAGCGGCATATCCTGTTTGCCGCCGCGCGGGTCATTGCTTGTTCGTCTAAAAACGTGGTTGGCATTTTAGAGGATACGCTGGGGCTGTCCCTGTCGGACAAGCAACGCGCCCAACTTTCCGACCCCGAAAACCCCCATTTGGAATATGACCTGCTGGGCCTTTTAAAGAGCAGTCTTATCGACCGCATCTATATTCCCGCCTGTGACGAATGTCCCTCGCTGGAGGAGTGGGTGGCCTTTTGCCATGAAGTCGGCGCCATCCCCGCTTACGCTTATTTGGGCGATGTGGGTGATTCGGTAACGGGAGATAAAAAGACCCAGGCGTTTGAAGATGCTTATTTGGACGACCTGATTCCGTATCTGAAGGAAAAAGGCGTTTCGGCCATTACCTATATGCCCACCCGCAACACACCCGAGCAGTTGGCACGGATTCGCGGGTTGTGCAAACAATACGACCTGTTTGAAATCAGCGGCGAGGATATCAACTCCCCCCGCCAGTCCTTCCAAAACCCCTTGGTAGCCTCGGCGCCCTTTGCCCACTTGGTCGAAGCGACCTGGGCACTCATCGGGCACGAGTGGCATGCCACCGAAAACGGGGTCGGACTGTTTACTCAATCAACTCCCGCTTTGGCTGAACGGATTACCTTCTTTGCCGATTGGGCAAGGGACAAATTCAAGGAGGAGACAAGATGAAAACAAAAGCAGTAAGAGTTTATGGCGTCAATGATTTTCGTCTGGAGGAGTTTGACCTGCCCGAAATGCAGGAAGACGAAATCTTAGCGAAGGTCGTTTCGGACAGTATCTGTATGTCCTCGTATAAAGTCGCCATCCAGGGTGCTGCTCACAAACGCATCCCCGACGATGTTGCCCAGAACCCGACCATTATCGGTCACGAATTCTGCGGCGAGATCCTTGCCGTTGGTGAAAAGTGGAAAGACCGCTATCATCCGGGCGAGAAGTTTGCCATCCAGCCTGCTTTGGCAATGCCCGAAAACGTGTACGCCGCGCCCGGTTATTCCTTCCGTTATGTGGGCGGTGACGCAACCTATGTTATCATCCCCAAGGTGGTAATGGAACGGGACTGTCTGCTTCCCTATAAGGGAGAGGCGTTCTACATCGGCTCGCTGGCAGAGCCTGTCAGCTGCATCATCGGCGGCTACCATGTCAACTACCACACCCAGGCAGGTAGCTATGTTCACAATATGGGTATCGTCGAAGGCGGCAAAGTCGCCCTGCTTGCAGGGGTAGGCCCCATGGGTCTGGGTGCCATCGACTATGCCATCCATTGTGACCGTAAGCCCTCGTTGTTGGTCGTTACCGATATCGACGAAGCAAGACTTGCCCGTGCTGCATCCATCTATACGGTAGAGGAAGCTGCAAAGAACGGCGTTAAACTGGTCTATGTCAACACCGGCAAGACCGAAGATCCCGTCTCGGTATTGCGGGATTTGACCGACGGCACCGGTTACGACGATGTTTTCGTTTACGCTCCTGTAAAATCGGTTGTAGAACAGGCGAGTGCCATTTTGGGCTTTGACGGCTGCTTAAACTTCTTTGCAGGTCCATCCAAAACCGATTTTTCTGCCGAATTTAACTTCTACAACGTCCATTACAACTTTACCCACGTTGCAGGGAACTCGGGCGGTAACACCGATGACCTTTTAGAGGCCCTTGATATGATGTCAAAAGGCTTGATCGATCCGTCGGCTATGGTTACCCACATCGGTGGTCTGGACGCCGTAGTAGATACCACCTTAAACCTGCCCCAAATCCCCGGCGGCAAGAAACTGATCTACACGCATATTTCTATGCCCTTAACCGCCATTGCAGACTTTGCGGAACTGGGCAAGACCGATCCGATGTTTGCCGAGCTGGCTCGTCTGACCGAAGCAAACAACGGACTTTGGAATGTGGAGGCAGAACGTTATCTGCTGGCCCACGCTAAAGCTATTTAATATATCCGTTTAACGGATGTAATATAAAGGAGGAAAAGAAGATGAAGATTTTTATCGACACCGCGAATGTGGCCGACATTAAGGACGCATTTGAACTGGGCATTGTAGAGGGCGTTACTACCAACCCGTCTATCATTGCCAAGGAAGGCAAGACCTTTGAAGAAGCCGTCAAAGAAATCGTCGGCATCGTTGGCGAAACCGTAATTTTCGCTGAAGTTATCGCTCTGGACGCTGATGGTATGGTGAAGGAAGCGCACGAGATCCGTAAGTTCCACTCCAACATCATCATCAAGATCCCGATGTGTAAAGAGGGCTTAAAGGCTGTTAGCCGTCTGGCTAAGGAAGGCATCAAGACCTGTGTTACCCTGTGCTTCTCCGCAGGTCAGGCGCTGCTGGCTTCCAATGCAGGCGCAAGCTTTGTTGCTCCCTTCTTAGGCCGTGTAGACGATATCGGCTGGAACGGTTTGGACCTGGTTCGCGAAATCGCTGATATGTTCGCAGTCCAGGGCAGCGAAACTCAGATCGTTGCTGCTTCCACCCGTCATCCCGTACACGTTATCGAACTGGCTAAGGCCGGCGCTGACGTTGCTACCGTTCCCTACAAGGTTATCATGCAGATGATCGACCATCCGCTGACCGAAAAGGGCTTGGCACAGTTTATGAAGGACTGGGAAAAGGTTCCGAAATAATCGCTTGAAAAAAGCGCAGAACACTCAAACAGCCCCGTGGAATCACGGGGCTGTTTTTTGTTATCGGGTGGTTGCACCTCTCGGAGTATCTTCATACACCTTCTGGTACAACCACCCGATTCTGCATCTTTTTTGAAGCGATTATGGGTTTGCCCTTTTATATTTTTCTTGCAAATTTGGCAGATAGGGGTTATAATAAAGGCGAATAAGCACTGTATCCCATCGGGAACAGTAGCAAGGAGGAAAAATATGAATACAAAAAAACTGGTTGCATTGGCGTTGTTGTCTGCCATCGTTGCGGTGGTACAGGTGCTGGGCGGAGCCGTGCGGGTAGGCCCCGTGTCCGTTTCGCTGGTATTGATTCCCATCGTGGTCGGTGCGGCAGTCTATGGTGCAAGTGCAGGACTTCTGTTGGGTAGTGTTTTTGGTGTTGTGGTACTGGCGACCGACTCTTTTGCGGCGACCCTTTGGGCCATCAACCCCTTGTACACCGCACTCATCTGCATCGGCAAAGGCGCCGTCGCAGGCTGGGTTGCAGGTCTGGTCTATACCGCCCTCAAGAAAAAGGATGCCACGGGCGCCGCATTGGCTGCGGCATTGGTCTGCCCCGTTATCAATACCGGCCTCTTTTGCTTGGGAATGTCCACCTTTTTCTACGATACCCTGCTCCAGTTGGCAGGGGGGACCAACACCCTTTACTTCTTGTTTGTGGTGATGGTTGGCCTGAACTTCCTGGTAGAAGTGGGCGTCAATCTAATTGTCAGCCCCATTATCCCCCAGATTGCCAAGGCGGTCAGAAAGTAGGTTTTGTATGATTTTAGCCATCGACGTCGGCAACACCAACATTGTTTTGGGGTGCCTTGAAGAAAAGCAAGTACGTTTTACCGTGCGGTTGCAATCCGACCGTAACAAAACGGGGGACGAGTACGCGGTACTCTTTTACAGCATTTTAAAAATCCACGGAATTGACCCCAAGAGCATTGAAGGAAGCATCATTTCTTCGGTAATGCCCCGCCTGATCGGCCCCTTAAAAACGGCGCTGAAAAAGGTTACCCACACCGATGCAATGGTGGTGGGTCCGGGCATTAAAACGGGGATTCCCATTATCATCGACAACCCTGCCCAATTGGGTAGCGACCTGGTGGTGGGTGCGGTTGCGGCAATGAGCCGTTATCAGCCGCCGCTGGTGCTTTTTGATTTGGGAACGGCAACCACCATGTCGGTCATCGACCGTGACGGCCGATTCTTGGGCGGGTCGATCTTCCCCGGTGTGCGGATTTCTCAGGACGCGCTGTCCTCACGCACCTCCCAGTTGCCCTATATCAGTCTGGACGAAGCACCCAAAACCGTCATCGGCCGCAATACGGTGGATTCGATGCAAAGCGGTGCCATCTTCGGTACAGCGGCAATGCTGGACGGGATGATTGACCGTGCCGCCGCAGAACTGAACGACACCCCCACTGTCATCGTAACGGGCGGACTTGCAAAGAGCATTGCGCCCTATTGCAGTCGCAAGGTAGTCGTTGAAGAGGACTTACTGCTTCTCGGTCTGGCACTGATTTACGAAAAGAATAAATAAAAAAGACTCCCTTTCGGGAGTCTTTTTTATGCCAATGCTTCAGGCGAGAGGTTGACGTTCAGGGGCTTTAACCCTCCGTCAGGAGCTGATATCAAAACAAAATGGAAAGAAACTCGGAAACGCTGAGTCCTGAGATGTACTCATCCAGGGGCAGGGTTTCCAGATAGGGGCGGATGACATCTTCCTGGTAGAGCTTTCCGCACAGGGCGGATTCCAGCTCGGCAACGTCACGTTGGCCAAAGAAGTCACCGCTGATGCGCACCCCTTCGATACAGTTGTCCGTGACCTCTACCTCGGCGGTCAAAAGACCTGCGGGGAGGTAGGCGGTGTTTTGAATGCTGTAGGGCAGGCGGGTGCCGTAATTCCACTCCCAGGTGTCATAGCGCTCCTGCTTGATCTGCTCCACGCGAGCGGTCTCGTCTTCGCTCAAGGGGCGAAGGTCGCCTTCGGGGAAACGGGCGAGCAGGGCATTGACAAAGGTGGGAATGTCGCAAATGCCGTAGTCGGTCAGGTTGGCGACACGGCTTCGTACCGAGGCGACTCCTTTGCTCTTGACTTTCAGGGGATGGACGTTCAATGCCTGGGCAAGGAAGGTCATATCCGATGAAAAGAGCAGGGTGCCGTGGTGCAACACGCTGTCACCGTAGGCAACCTGAGCATTGCCCGAAATCTTTTTGCCGTCCACCAAAATGTCGTTCCGTCCCGACAGGGTAGCGGTAACGCCAAAGTCTGCCAGCAGGTCGATAACGGGGGCGGCGAAGCCGCGGTAGTCGTTGAACGCATCCCGGGAGTTCCGCTTGATAAAGGTGTAGTTTAGGTTCCCTAAATCGTGGTAGACGGCGCCACCGCCGGTCAGCCGACGGATGACGGGGATGCGGTGTTCGGTGACAAAGGTGCGGTTGATTTCTGCCGCAGTGTTCTGATTCTTTCCTACGATGATACTGGATGCGTTTTGCCAAAGCATCAGCACCTCTTCGTCGGTGTGATAGAGCAAATACTCTTCACAGGCAAGGTTAAAGGCGGGGTTGATGGTGGGTTGAAAAAATATTCTCATCATAGTTAAAAATGTGGGTGTACATTGCTGTACACCCACGTCTAAATTTTGGCTTACATCAAACGCCCTTAGAGGACTTGCGGTTCAACTCTACGCTGGTAAAGTTCTGGTCAGCCACATAGCCGTTCAAGGGGATCAGCTTCTGATGGATGATATCCAGGAACCAAGAGGGCTGCGGGAAGAACTCTGCATCGTACTCGAATGCGGGAGTGATCCAGTTCTTAGCACCCAAAACAACGGGCGGAGCATCCAGATAGTCAAATGCCATCTGAGTGATGTTCTGAGCCATGTCGTTTAAGATGTTACCACGGGTGCAAGCATCGCTGGCCAGCAGGATGTGACCGGTCTTCTTAACAGACTCGATTACCTTGTCGTAGTTGAAGGGAACAACGCTGCGAGCGTCGATAACTTCAGCGGAGATGCCATACTTGGCTTCCAGTTCTTCAGCTGCTTCCAGAGCACGGTACAGGGTTGCACCGATGGTCAGGATGGTCAGATCCTTACCTTCGCGGCGGATAGCGGGTTCACCGAAGGGAACTTCGTAGTAGCCTGCGGGTACGCCTTCCTTCACAAAGCGCTCGCCCATATCGTAGATTCTCTGGCTTTCGAAGAAGACAACAGGGTCGGTGCCCTTTAATGCTTCGTTCATCATACCCTTAGCATCGTAAGGAGTAACGGGGAATACAACCTTCAGGCCGGGGATGTGTGCACAGAGTGCGGTCCAGTCCTGAGAGTGCTGAGCACCGTACTTAGAACCAACGGATACACGCAGAACAACGGGCATCTTCAGACCGCCGGCACTCATGGACTGCCATTTAGCCATCTGGTTGAAGATTTCGTCGCCGGCACAGCCGATAAAGTCACAGTACATCAACTCAACGATTGCACGGCCGCCTGCCATACCGTAACCAACGGCAGAGCCAACGATAGCGGACTCGGAAATCGGAGCGTTGAAGAGGCGGTGATAAGGCAGAGCCTCGGTCAGGCCACGGTAAACAGCGAATGCGCCGTTCCAGTCACGGACGTCTTCACCGTAAGAAATTAAGGTAGGATCGGTGTAGTACTTGTCGAAGATTGCTTCGAAGATCGCATCACGGATGTTGTACTGCTTTAACTTCGGAACCATCTTGCCGTCAGCGGCGAAAGCATAACGAGCCTGGCCGGCAATCTTCTTATAACGCTCGTTTTCTTCTTTGGGCATACGAACGTCACAAGCACGGTCGTCCATCTTCTCAACAGACTGGTTGGAGAACATCAGGTCTTCCAAGAAGTTGGGGTTTGCATCGTAATCGGTGTAGGGAGAGATCTCCAGGTCGGAAGCCAACATGAACATTCTCTTGTTGCGGTCGATAACGGTATCGCGAACCTTTTCCAGTTCCTTTTCGGTAGCAACGCCGGCCTTGACCAGATCCTGCGGGAATACGGTCAGCGGATCGGACTTGCTCCATTCCTCAACCTCTTCCTTGGTACGGTAGGTCATTACGTCGGAGGTGGAGTGACCGCTCAGACGGTAGGTAACGACGTCTAACAGAACCGGACCCTCGCCCTTCTTGATGGTATCAATGCTGCGACGGTAAGCGTCGATCATTGCCAGGGGGTTCCAACCGTTGATGCGCTCAGCGTGCATCTGGTCGGGAGTGAAAGCAGCCAGACGAGCCAGGTCGCCGTAAGCCATGGTTTCACCCTTGGTCTGACCACCCATGCCGTAGTGGTTGTTATTGAAGTTGTAAATGATCGGCAGACCGCCCTTGTAGCCGTCTTCCCACAGTTCCTTGAACTGGTCCATGTTTGCGAAGTTCATCGACTCGTAAACAGGGCCGCGTGCTGCAGCACCGTCACCGGCGTTAGCAACAACGACACCACCCTTTTGGTTGCACTTCTTGTACAGAGCAACACCGGTAGCGATGGGGCCGGAACCACCAACGATTGCGTTGTTCGGGAAAATACCGAAAGGCAGGAAGAATGCGTGCATCGAACCGCCCAGACCGCGGGAGAAACCGCAATCCTTTGCAAACAGTTCGCACATAATGCCATACATAAAGAAGTCTTTAGCCAGGTCCTTGGTGTTCTTGGCGGTGGAGTGCTTCTTTACGGTCTCGTAGTTGACACCGTTGTTGTAGGACTTCATAATCTCGAGCAGTTCGTCATCGGACAGCTTTTTGATGGCGGACAGACCCTTAGCAATAACCTCGTGGTGGCTGCGGTGGGTACCGAAGATAAAGTCTTCTACGCCCAGCAGGTAAGCCTGACCGACAGCGGTAGCTTCCTCACCGATTGCCAAGTGAGAGGGACCCGGATAGGTGTATTCTTTCTGATTGTAGTTACCCTTCAGTTTGATGTCCATCAGCATGGTTTCAAACTCGCGGATAGCGACCATGTCGGCGTAGATGCCGATCAAGTCAGCCTTGGTGAAGTTCTTGGCATCCAGTTCGTCTTTAATCGACTTGGAATACTGGCAAACGGGGATGTCCTTGAACTTAATGGTGCGTTTTTTAAACGCCTGTTTGGGATCTACATACATAGATTTTGGCATAAGTATCGCTCCTTCTCTAAATTTATTTCACTTCAAATAATGCTTCACGGATGACTTCACAGACGGTGGGGTGGGGGAATACGATTTCCTGTAAATCCTCGACCCGCAGTTCGGTTTCGATCATCAGGGCGCCGCCGTAGATGATTTCCGAAGCGTAGCTACCGACCATGTGAACGCCGACCACGCGGCGGTACTTGCGGTCAACCAATACTTTTACGATGCCGTCCCGGGAATCCTCGTTCTCGGCAACGTAACGTCCGCTGTACATCAGCGGCAGTTTGACCACTTCTACATCCATCCCCTTTGCCTTGGCAGACTCTTCGGTTTCGCCGACAGCGCCGACTTCGGGGTTGGTATAGATGACACTGGGGATGGCGTGATAGCGCATACGGTCTTTCTTACCCAGGATGGTGTTAATGGCAACCTCACCCTCGCGGTAAGCGGTGTGTGCCAACATGGAAACGCCGTTGACGTCGCCTGCAGCATACAGACCTGCAACGTTGGTGCGCATCTGCTCATCGGTTTTGATGGCGCCGCGGTCCAGGCAAACATTCAGGTTCTCCAGACCGTAGCCCTGGGTTACAGCACGGCGGCCGATGGAGCAGAGCACTTTATCGGCGGGAACACTTTCGGACTTGCCCGAAGCGTCTTCGCAGATAACAGCAGTCTTTTCAACGGCGGTAACCTTGTAGCCCAGTTTGAAGGTGATACCCTTCTTTTCGTAATTTTTCATTAAAATGTTCGAGATTTCGCGGTCGGTGGGACCTGCGATATGGTCGAGCATTTCGATAACGGTGACTTGAGAGCCGACCGAGTTGTAGTAAGAGGCCATTTCAAGACCGATAACGCCGCCGCCGATAACGACCAGCTTTTCGGGGATTTCCTGAAGGTCTAATACTTCACGGTTGGTCATAACGTGACCTGCCTCTAAGCCTTCGCGCAGACCGGGGATGGGGGGGACAACCGGAGCAGAACCGGTGGCGATGAGCATATTCTTGCCCACGTATTCCTGACCGTCAGCGGTAACATGGAAGCCTTCCGCATCCTTCTTTAAAATCTGTGCCTCTGCGGCAACAACCTTAACGCCTGCCTGCTTCATCTGCATTCCGATACCCGAAACCAGGGTCTTTACAACCTTGTCCTTGCGGGCAACAACGGTTTTTTGGTCGATGGAAGCACCGTTTACAGTAACACCGTAAGCGGAAGCGTGGTTGGCGTAGTCCAAAACCTTTGCCGAGTACAACAACGATTTGGAGGGGACGCAACCTTCGTTTAAGCAAACGCCGCCCAGCGCACGTTTTTCAATCACCAGGGTTTTAAGACCCGAATGTCCTGCACGGCCTGCAGCATTGTAGCCGGCAGGGCCGCCGCCGATAACGATTAAGTCAAACAGTTCCATAAGTGAACCTCCTTAGCGGCAGAGCAGAATGGAGAAGTTCTCCAAAGTGTTCTTTAAATCCATTAAGAACTTGGATGCAGGAGCACCATCCAAAGCGCGGTGGTCGTAAGTCAAGGACAGACCCATTGCGGGGTAGGTCTTGATTTCGCCGTTCTCTTCGCGGACACGGGTGGTAATTGCGTCAACACCCAAGATACCGGTTTGAGGCGGGTTGATAACGGGGGTGAAGTGTTCGATTCCCAAAGAACCCAGGTTGGAGATGGTGAAGCTTGCACCCTTCAGCTTGTCGGGGCTGATGCTGCCTGCTTTTGCTTCGGCAAACAGTGCCTTGGCTTCGGCAGAGATCTCGTTCAGGGATTTCTTGTCTGCATCGAACAGGGTGGGAACCAACAGACCGCGTTCGGTGTCGGTTGCAACGCCGACGTGTACGCCGCTGAAGTAACGCATGGTGTCGCCGTCGATTAAGTTGGCGTTCAGTGCCTTATGTTCAGGCTTTGCCAGAACACGGGAAACAGCGAAGATCATCATGTCGTTTAAGGTGATGTTGCCCAGACCCAATGCTTCGGCACCGGCTTTTAACTTCTTGCGGAAGTTCATAATCTCGGTTGCATCGAAGGTGATGGTGTGAGTCAGCTGGGGAATGGTGGTCAAAGAAGTGTTCATTGCCTTTGCAATCGCACGGCGGACAGAACTCATCTTTTCGTCTACGTAAGCGGCTGCGGGAGCTGCAGCGGCGGCAGGAGCGTTGATGTCGTTTACCGAGAAACGACCGCCCAGACCGGTACCGCCCTGACCCTCGTAAGCGCCTGCGGCAGCGGGGGTAGTACCGACACCTGCGGCCATCAGCGCGCGGATATCCTTTTCGATAACGCGGCCTTCAGCGCCGGTGGGGGTAGCAAAGCGCGGGTCAACGCCTGCCTTAGCGGCAAGAACGCGAGCGCGCGGAGAACATTTTACAAATCCTTCCTGGGGAGCGGCAGGTGCAACAGGTGCAACTGCTTCTGCTACGGGAGCTGCGGGAGCCGCAACTGCGACGGGAGCCGCAACGGCAGGGGCTTCTTCTTCGCACTGGGGACGGAATTCCTCAACGCTTTCGCCTTCCTTACCGATAACGCAAACATTGGTCATTACCGGAATGTCGTCTCCTTCGTTGAAGAAGAGTTCCAGTACGGTACCGTCTACTTCGGCTACTTCATCAGCAGTCGATTTATCGGTTTCGTAAGAAAAAAGAACATCGCCGGCTTTGACGGCATCGCCTTTTTTCTTGTGCCATTCGGTCAGGATACAACTCTCTACCGAGATCCCGACGTTGGGCATCATTACTGGTGTTGCCATAAATGATTCCTCCTCTTATAAAAATTTTGTTTATTCCCAACGCACCTTTATCCCTTTTGCCTCTGCGGCATCAAGATAATGTTGCGGCGGTTTTCGGTCTGTGATGAGCAGATGGATCTGCCCGAACTCAGCAAAGGTAAAGGGCATTACCTTGTCCAATTTGCTGATGTCTGCCATGGCAATATTCATGGTCGCTTTTTGCATAATCCGACGTTTTAACTCGCAGTCATTGTAGTCCCCGTTGGAGCATCCGTGGTCCAACGAGATGGCGGCGGGTGCAATAAACGCTAAGTCGAAATTATAATCCTCTAACGATTTCACCGTTCTTGGGTCAGCAACCGACATATTGTTGCGGTTGATTTGTCCGCCTAAAAGATTGACGGTAGGAGTCCGTTTTTTGCAGACTTCCAATGCCACCTGCAATCCCGAGGTCAGAACAAACAGATTGGTGTCCGGCATCAGTTTCGCCAGATTCAGCCCCGTGGTACCGGGGTCGATGTAAATGGAACGGTTGGGTTCGATATACTCGGCGGCAATACGGGCAATCCGTGCCTTTTCCTCTTGACGTTGCGCCAGCCGCAGGTTGAACACGTCTTCCATGCGGTCGGGGTGCGCCAGTCGGATACCACCCTTAATGCGGATGGCTTCGCCCGCCTTTTCCAAATAATCCAAATCCCGTCTCAGGGTCATGCTTGAAACCTGGGGGAAGAGTACTTCCAGTTCCTTTAAGTAGAGCGTTCCGCGCTTTTTTAACAGAGCCAATATCTCTGCACGGCGTTCGGCACTCACGCCTTCACCTCCTTGATGTCAAAAATGTGAATTTGTGAAAAATGTTAAAAAATTTCACACACTGTTAATTATACTCATAAAATCACCGTAAGTCAAGCTTTTCCGCCAAAATAAACCAAAACTTTTTCGTTTGTGTAATATTCTTGCCATAATTCACAAAAAGTGTAAAAAATAACAAAAAAGGAACAACTTAATGTTGTTCCTTTTTCATTTTTCGTAATTTTTTAAAGAGTGCTTTCTCACCGTTTTCGGCAAGATCGGTAAGCAGTTCTTCCAACAGGGCGTCGGTTTTGGGGTGGATGGTGCGGATATGCTTGGCGGTGCGCAGGTAATTTAAGGGGGTGTCGTTGGTATACTTGTCCCCATAGTAAATCTTACTGGCGGCAACACGGTCGCAAATCATTTCAATCACATAGCGAATCGGCATTTCCACCGGCTCGATCCGGTGGCTTTCGGGGTTGTAGTCCTTCCAGTACTCGAAGTGGTGGCGGGTGCGCCCTTGATGGTGCATCCAGACCACCGACATCCCCTTTTCCTCCCGCTCCTTTTCGATGGGACTGCGGAAACCTTGGTAGTATTTCACACTGGGCCAGAATTCGGTGGGCGAGTACTTGGACAGGTCATGTCTGAGTCCCTGCCAAAAGATGCCCGCCTTGGCACAGTGGATGATGACTTTGTGCCGATGTCGGGTAATGGTATTAAAATGTTGGAAAACTTGCTTCAGCATAACGCTTACTCCTTTATGTATTCTAACAACGGCCCGATGGCGCTTTTGTCGGTAAAGTCCCCGTCGGCATCGCAAAGTTCCACCAACAGCTGTTCCATTTCGGTGGGGTTTTCCTTGCTGCTCATAATCTTTTTCAGGGTCTTTAGGGCGGTGCGGTGTACCACCGATAACTCGTCTAAAATCATCTTTCCCATAAAGTTAAAGACACGGAGTTTTTCTAACATTTCGGGTTTGAAGTTCTTTTCGGTTACCAGCTTGTCGTAGTAGTCTCGACAGTGGAGCGGTGTGATACCCGTGGAGAAAACGGCAATCTTTTTATCTTTTAACAGGTCTAAGTTCTTGGTAATCAGATGTACACCGTTGATGACCTCGGCGTATAGCCCGCCGCCGTAGATGATGGTATCGTATTTGGCGAGGTCTGCCGCTTTCACCGATCTTGCCTCTACCGCTTGGCAGGACAGGGCTGCGGCGATCCATTCCGCATATGCACGGGTGGAGCCATACTTACTTTTATAGATAACAATAGGATGCATCGGATTTTCTCCTTTTAGTCTATCTTATGGTCAGTTTTTTAATAAAAGCACTACCGTTTCCACATGCACCGTTCTCGGGAAGAGGTCTACGGGTTGGGCGACCTGTGGGGTGAAGCCTTGAGATTCCAAAAAGGCAATGTCCCGAGCGAGGGTGGCGGGGTTACAGGAGATGTAGACGATCTTCGGGACACCTGAATCCACGGCGGCACGAAGCATCCGTTCATCACACCCTTTGCGGGGCGGATCGACCACAATCAGGTCGGGGCGGATGCCGTCCTGGACCAGTTTGGGCAGAACCGTTTCGGCAGCGCCTTCGATAAATTCTACGTTATGAATATCG
>JAZOOX010000050.1:0-1771 GCA_045655245.1 Clostridia bacterium
CCCTCTGCCTGATAGTAAAGCTCAACATCCAAGTTGCCGGACTTAATGATGTTATTTGCAGAGGTTACGGAATCGGTAAACCAGGCAAAGGTGGTGCCGATGAGCAAAGACACGCAAACAACCAAGGAAAGAACGCTTAATGCAAGAGCTTTCTTTGTTGAGTTAAATCTCATTTTGGATTTCCTCCTTTTATTTTTGTAATTTGGTCGGGCGGTTTCGGGGAGATATGGGTGGACAAGGCTTCCGACACCTTATCCGATTGGAATTCCGTCCCGTACACGTCCATAGTTTTGCACAATCAATTATAGCACAAGTTTTGTCAAACTTCAACCGCTTTTTGTAGTGTTTGCTATCAATTAAAGCACAACATTTTGCGGATACGTCTGTTTTGCTTAAATTCAAGGTATTTCAATGGGAGGGATGCCTCTCGCGGAGGTCGTTCCTCGCACTGCAGTGCTCGGTTTCTCGGCGGCTCTGACGACGCACTGTGTCGTCATTCACTACCGCCTCGTGCGCTTTGCTTACCCCGCCCTACGGTTTTATCTCAACCGCAGGGTTTTAATTAAATTTGCAATGTCTCAACGGGACGTCGAGGACTGTATAGTCTGGTATGATTGTTTACAGAATGTACGGGAGGATTGTTTACAGTTTTATGATAAAATAGAGGCATGTAAAATACCGAAAAAGGAAGTGTTTTAAATGCCGTGGGAGAGTAAAACTGTGGAAAAACTAAGACGCGAATTCATTCAAAAAGCTATCCAAAAAGAAAGCAGCATAAGCGCACTGTGCAGAGAATATGGCATCAGCCGACCGACCGCATACAAATGGATCGACCGTTTTCAAAGTGGCGAGGGTTTCGCCGATAGATCTCACGAAGCTTTGTTCAAGCCGCGAAAAACACCTTTAGAAAAAGAAGAATTGGTTTTATCTGCTCGGGAGGAGCATCCAACCTGGGGTCCTCGAAAATTAAAACGTCATCTGGAAAACAAAGGTTTCTGCAATCTACCTGCTACCAGCACGATCGCCGATATATTAAAACGCAACAACTGCATTTCAGAGGAAGCTTCCGAGGCCCATACTGCTTGGAAGAGATTCGAGAAAGATAATCCCAACGACATGTGGCAAATGGATCACAAGGGAAACTTCGGTTTAAGTAACGGAATTACCTGTTTCCCCTTAACGATTTTAGATGATTGTTCACGTTTTTCTCTTTGCATAAATGCAAAAGATAATGAACAGTGGTTGCCCACAAAAGCTTGTATTGAGCGGGTTTTTGAGGAATACGGTATGCCAAAAGCCATTCTTTGCGACAACGGAAACCCCTGGGGAAGCAGCGGAAAAGGGTATACCCTTTTTGACGTATGGTTGATGCAGTTGCATATACTTCCCATTCACGGAAGAACGCTGCATCCACAAACGCAGGGCAAGGACGAACGGTTTCACAGGACGCTTAAAGAAGACGTTTTGAAAAGGACGATTTTAAGAGACCTAGACCACGCGCAAGAGGAGTTTGACCGATTTAGATACTGCTACAATCATGAACGACCTCACGATGCTCTTGGTTTGGATGTGCCCGCGAAGCATTACAAGGCAAGCAAGAGAGCGTACATACGGAATCCTAAAGAACCTGAATATGATAGCGGGAAACAGTTGAGGAAGGTCAATTACAAAGGTTATATTTCCATCGACCGACACAGATATTTTTTAAGCGACAGTTTCATAGGTAAGTATCTGGAAATTGTTCCGGAGGACGAAAATTTACTCAATCTTT
>JAZOOX010000051.1:0-27341 GCA_045655245.1 Clostridia bacterium
TGGTAGAGCGTCACCTTGCCAAGGTGAACGTCGCGAGTTCGAATCTCGTCTTCCGCTCCATACGGCGCCATAGCCAAGAGGTAAGGCAGAGGTCTGCAACACCTTCACCCCCAGTTCAAATCTGGGTGGCGCCTCCAAAAAAAGCGTACTGAAAAATTCAGTACGCTTTTTTCAGCTAAATTCGCCTGAAGGCGAGCCACTTTCGGTGAATAGATAAAAGAGAATAGAGAAGAAAAAAGGTAGCTTTGCTATGCAAAACATTGAATTATATCCGGATTTATGATATATTCAATTTAAGGTGAAAATATGCGGAAAGCTACCTTTATTTCCCGAGGGAGGAGCCGTAACATGAAGATTGCTTATCTGGGCTATGACCTGTTATACCCCTGTTTGGTTGCTTTGGAAAAAAGCGGATGCGAGGTGTTGGAAGTATTCACCTGCAAAACCGACCAGGAGTTTGAGTTTAACGACAAGGTGACCGCCTTTGCCCGAGAACGGGGGTTGCCCCTGCATTTGGAAAAGATTACCCAAGAGGACATCCGTCGTCTGAAAGCCGCGGGCTGTGAGGCGATCTTCTGTGGGGGGTATTTCCACCGCGTCCCCATCGACCACACCCTGCCCATTGTGAACGTGCATCCTGCCATGCTCCCCATAGGACGGGGGGCGTGGCCCATGCCCCTTTGGATTCTGCGGGGGATGGACGAGGGCGGCGTGACCCTGCATAAGATGGAAGCGGACTTTGACACGGGGGATATCCTGGTGCAAAAACCCTTCCCTCTTACCGACACCGACGATTTAGAGACGGTAACCGAAAAAATCTGCCGTGTGGGCGGTGAGCTGTGCGCCGCAGTGGCGAAAGACTTTGAGACCTACTGGAAGAATGCCCGCCCCCAAGGTGAAGGGGAGTACTGGGCGTGTCCGGGCAAGGGGGATGCAACCGTGACCCCCGAGACACCTCCCGAGACCACCGAGCGCATCTTCCGTGCCTTTTACGGGTTTGACTGTTACCTGTCCGCCCGCCAAGGTGAAATTTGCATCGTGGGCGGCAGGTTCGTTCCTTGTGACCACCACCTGCCCTTTGGCACCGAGACGGTATTGGACGGTCAAAAAGCTTATGCCGTCAAGGGCGGATTGATTCGCTGTTCCTGCGGCGGATCAGTGTAGGAACATCCGAGTAGTCGGTGTCACCCTGTTCTGAAAATTCAAGAAAACGATTTCGCCTGCGCCTATAATTGTAATCCTTCTTCTCTTTCTTATCTTTCTTGTTTGTGCCCGACTGAGACCCGTCCGATACCCATTCGAAGCCCGTTTTGATGGTTACCACCGAGAAATTATGACGGGGTTCGATGTCGATGACCCCCCATTCTTTCAGGGTTTTCAGGTTCCGCTGTGCGGTGGTTCGTTTGAAGCCCAGTTGGTTGGTCAACAGATTGACTCCGCAAATGAGCTGTCCCACCGCTAAAGAGACCTTTTGCTTGCCGACCACTGCATCGTGAGGGGTGTAGGCAGAACGGAATACCAGCCACAAATAAAGCCGCAACAGGTCGGCGTTTTGGAAAAGGGGAGAGAACTCGATCTCCCGAGAGAGTTTGATCCATCCGTTGTTCATAATGACACTTCCTTTCTTTTGCTCTATTCTAACATAAAAAAGTTGGTCATTATTGGTCAAGATTCCTTAAAAATTGACCCAAAAGAAAAAAGCACCCCGCAGGGTGCTTTTTGTGTTTAGATACCCAGTTTCCGTTTTAAGAGGGTGGCTTTGCCCTCGGAGACCGTGGTGAGTTTGTCCAGGGTGTCGGGGAACTTGGGGTCGTTTAAGCGGTAGTAGAGTTCGCAAAGGGTTTCCAGATGGTTGGCATCGTCCTTTTTATCCAGCTTGATGCACTCTTCGGCGTGGAACCGTGCTCCTTCCAAATCCCCGCTCTGTTTCAGACAAAGTGCCAGGTTATAGTGGAGGTAGTTGGCAGAGTAGATGCGCAACGCCTTTTTCAACTCGTCAATGGCGCGGGTTAAGTAAGCGGTGTCCTTGGTGTTGCAATAAATGCCGTAGTAGAGTCGGTTTAACTGGTTGGGCAGGGTGGAGCGGTCCTCGGGGCTTTCGTCCTCGGCAACGCTCTGAAGCCGTGCGACTAAGGTCTCGACCAGCTCACGAACCTGTTCTTCCAGGTTCCGCTTGGTGGCGTAGCTGATCAGATAGGACAGGTAGTCGGCTTTTTTGTGGAAGGACGCGGAACTGTCCATAAACTCTTCGGCAAAGGTAATCATCATTTCGCCTGCTTTTTGAGAGCCCAAAGACGCGACCTGCTCCACGTAATAATCATAGAAGGTAATAACGTCGGTCTGCGCCTGAATACGGTCTAAAAGCGCCTCGGCGGCGGGGATGTTCTGGTTGATGATAGCAAGACGGAACTGTTCCCGCAGGGACAAGCCTTGGGTGTTTTGAGGTGCGGCGCTGGCAGATGCAGGCGCTGTTGCGGGGGTAACCGAGTCCAGTCGGCTGATCTTCCGTTCGATGCGCGCCAGGGTCTCGGACAGGTCGTTTAAGGAGACTGCCTGCTTGGCACTTTCCAACCCGCCTTCCACCAGGGGAACGGCAAACTTCCGCAGTTGGTTCATGGCGTCCAGGATGCCTTGGGGGTTGTCCAGGTCATACTCGATATACCGACGGGTGGCAATGTCCACGGGCAGGGCGGGGGAGTTTTTATCCTTCATCAGGAAAACGGGTTTGCCCGTCTCGTCACGGCGGCCCAGCTCGTAGTACACGTTCATGTTCGGCTCGCTTAGGTTGCAGATGCAAAGGTCCGCCTCCTGCACGCTTTTGATTACGTCCAGGTCAATCTGGTTGCCCTCGGCGCGGTGGTCGCCGCGGATGACCTCGAACCCGAACTCTTTTAACACGGGAGAAATGATTAAATTCAAGAGAAAGTCCGCCGCTTTGCGGGTTTCGGACCCTGATTCGCCAATGGGCGAGATTACAAAACAGGTATATTTCGACATAATATCAATCCTTTCTTCATTTATTATATCGGTAAGCTCCTCGCTTGTCAACCGAAAATTTTAGTTGAAAAACCAAGAGGGGTGTTGTATAATGTGTTGGGTGATGATATGGAACGAATCAAGAAAAACTTTGGTTTGGGGTGTATGCGGTTCCCGCAAAAAGGGGAGACCGTGGACCTGGAAACCACCAAGAAAATGATCGACACCTTTTTGGACGCGGGGTTTAACTACTTTGACACCGCGCGGGTGTATATGAACAACCAATGCGAGACGATTATGCGGGAGTGTCTGACCTCCCGTTATCCCCGGGATGCATACGTGCTGACCGACAAACTGTCAGCAGCCTGCTTTGAAAAGGAAGCGGACATCCGCCCACTGTTTGAACAACAGTTAAAGGACAGCGGGGTGGAATATTTCGACTTTTACCTGATGCACGCTCAGACCCGTGACAACCTGGGCAAGTACAAAGCCTGTCGTGCTTACGAGCAGGCGGCAGAGCTGCGTGCCGAGGGGAAGATCCGCCACCTGGGTATCTCCTTCCACGACAACGCCGCGGTACTGGAGGAAATCCTGACCGCCTACCCTCAGGTGGAGGTGGTACAGCTTCAGTTAAACTACATCGACTTCGACGACCCGTCCATCGAAGGCCGCAAGTGCCTGGAAATCTGCAACCGATTCAATAAACCGGTCATCGTGATGGAGCCGGTCAAAGGCGGGGTGTTGGCAACCCTGCCCGACGAGGCGGCAGCACTTTTAGACGGCAACCCCGCCGCCTACGCCCTGCGGTTTGCCGCAGGACTCCCCGGAGTGTTCATGACCCTGTCGGGGATGGGCAGTGTGGAAATGATCGCCGAAAACACGGCACTCTTTTCCCACATTACGCCCCTGACCCCCCAAGAGGAAGCGGCGGTGTTGAAGGTGCGGGACATCTTAAACAGTACCGACACCATCCCCTGTACCGCCTGCCGTTACTGTGTGGACTCCTGCCCCCAAGGGATCCCCATTCCCGAACTCTTTTCCTGCAAAAACAAAAAGATCTTGTTTAATAACTGGAATGCGGACTTTTACTACCGCACCCACACCGCCAAAGGCGGTAAGGCAAGTACCTGCATCGCCTGCGGCAACTGCGAGGAATGCTGCCCCCAGCACCTGCCCATCCGGGACCTTTTAAAGGATGTGGCAAAAACTTTTGAAGAGACGAGGAAGGATCACTGATGCAGCTCGGATTCAGATTTTTCTTTAACAGTATTCTCCTGGGCGTCGGACTGGCGATGGACGCCTTTTCGGTGTCCCTGGCAAACGGCTTAAACGAACCCGCTATGAAACGCCGCAAACAATGGTGCGTGGCGGGGGTTTTTGCGGGGTTCCAGTTTTTAATGCCCTTACTGGGCTGGGTCTGTGTACATAATATTGCACGGTTCTTTTCCGCCTTTGAAGGCTGGATTCCGTGGATTGCCCTGACCCTTTTGTGCTTCATCGGCGGGAAAATGCTGATTGACGGCATTCGCAATCGGGAGGAGGAACAGCCTGCCGTGGGTCTTTGCGGCCTTTTGGTACAAGGCGTCGCCACTTCTATCGACGCTTTGTCGGTGGGCTTTACCATTGCCGAATACGCTTTTGCCGAAGCCCTGCTCTCCTGCCTTTTGATTGGCGCTGTGACCTGCTTTATCTGCCTGGCAGGGTTGGAGATCGGCAAGCGGGCGGGAACCCATCTGGCAACTAAGGCGGGGATCCTGGGCGGGATCATTTTGATCTTTATCGGTATCGAAATTTTAATCTCCCGGACCGTTGGTTAAACGAGCACGGCTATATCCGGAGGATGCGGGGGACCGTCTCTTCGGTACCCAATAACAAAGGCAAAAGACAAGCAACCCGCTTGTCTTTTTTTGCGGGTGGGCTGATTTTCTGTTTGACAAATCCCCACCCCGGGCTTATAATGAAAGAAAAACGACGAGGTGACAGTATGATTCATTCGTTTTTAATGATCGGACAGTCTAATATGGCAGGTCGCGGACACGCCAACGAGGTAGAACCCATCAACAACCCTGCCCTTAAAGTATTGCGCAACGGGCAATGGCAGCCCATGGCCTATTGCCTGCCGGTAAACCCCGACCGTATGTTTGCAGGGGTCTCTCCCGCCGAGAGCTTTGCCGACGCTTATCAGAAGGACCACGGTGTAGAGGTGGGGCTGATCCCTTGCGCCGACGGGGGCACCTGCCTGGACCAGTGGCAGGAAGGCGCGTTGCTGTATGACCACGCCGTGTACATGGCAAAACTGGCGCAACGTACCTCCACCATCGCAGGGGTGCTTTGGCATCAGGGGGAAGGGGACTGCCACGATCATATGGTAGCGCCCTATGAAGAAAAATTCCTGAAGATTATGGCGGCACTCCGCCGTGACCTGAACCTGTACGACGTACCCTTCCTGGTCGGCGGCTTGGGCGACTTTTTAAAGGACTATGACGAGCCCGGCCCCAACTGCAAAAAGAACTTCCGTACCATCAACGAGACGTTGAAAAGAATCGGTACTCAGCCCATGACGGGGTTCGTTTCGGCAGAGGGATTGACCTCCAACGTGGACCTGCTCCACTTCAACGCCAAGTCCCAGCGGGAGTTCGGTCTTCGCTACTATGCCGAATTTTTAAAGCTGGAAGACAAGAACAAGGTCTTTGAAGAAAAAACCGAAGACAACCGCATCCGCTCCGCAATGGAGTTGCTGTAAGAAAAAAGCCACCCTTTTGGGTGGTTTTTTGTTGCATCTTGTAAAACGGTGTGGTATAATCGAGAGGTTGTAAATTTGATTCGAGGTGTTTTGTATGAGCAAGTACTACTTAAAACCCAAACTGTTCTCGGTACTCAAAACCTATAACCGCGCCCAGCTTTTAAAGGACGTGGTGGCAGGTATCGTGGTGGCGATCATCGCCCTGCCCCTGTCCATCGCCCTTGCATTGGCTTCGGGAGTCACTCCCGAGTGCGGTATCTACACCGCCATTGCCGCAGGGTTCGTCTGCGCCTTTTTGGGCGGCAGCCGCATCCAGATCGCAGGTCCGACCGCCGCTTTTGCCGCCATCGTGGCAGGGGTGGTCGCCACCCAGGGGATGGACGGACTCTTTTTGGCAACCGTCATGGCGGGGATTCTGCTCATCCTGATGGGCGTGTTTAAACTGGGCGGGTTGATTAAATTCATCCCCTATACCATCACCACAGGCTTTACCGCAGGTATTGCCGTGACCATCCTCATCGGTCAGCTGAAGGACTTCTTCGGCCTGACCTATGCTGCGGGGGTCAAACCCATCGAGACCATGGAAAAAATCGCCGCCAACATCGAGTTTTCCTCTACCTTCAGTTGGCAGGCGTTGGTGGTAGGACTGGTCTGCCTTGCCATCCTGATCTTCTATCCCAAGGTGGAAAAACGGGTCCCGCCCTCCCTGATTGCAGTGGTGGCAGGGGTGCTGATGGTCAAGTTCATCCCCGGTATGGATGCAGGGGTCTACACCATCGGCGACCTGTATACCGTGCCCCAAGGGTTGCCCCACGTGGACTTTTCGGGCTTTGATTTCAGCTTTGCCAAAATCACCGCCGTATTCCCCGATGCGGTGACCATCGCCATCCTGGCGGCCATCAAGTCCCTGCTCTCCTGCGTGGTTGCCGATAGCATGGTAAACTCCAGACACAACCCCAACGCCGAACTGGTGGCACAGGGGGCGGGGAACATCGCTTCGGTATCCTTTGGCGGCATCCCCGCCACAGGCGCCATCGCCCGTACCGCCGCCAATGCGAAAAACGGCGGCCGTACCCCCGTTGCGGGAATGGTCCACGCCCTGGTCCTTTTGCTGGTTCTGCTCTTTTTAATGCCCTACGCCGAATGGATCCCCATGCCCACCATTGCCGCCATCCTCTTTATGGTCGCTTATAATATGAGCGAGTGGAAGCGGTTCGTCTCGGTCTGCAAACACGCCCCCGTCAGCGATACCCTGGTGATGGTGGTCACCTTTGCCCTGACCGTTATCTTTGACCTGGTGGTTGCCATCGAAGTAGGGATGATTTTAGCGGCAATGCTCTTCTTAAAGCGTATGAGCGAGGAGACCCAGGTGGTGGGTTGGAAATACCCCGAGGACGAAAACGACGCCGACAGCTTAGACCTGAAGATCGTGCCGAAAAACGTCCGTGTGTACGAGGTTACCGGTCCCATGTTCTTCGGCGCCGCCGACAAGATTCTGGACATCCGCCTAAAGGACTTTACCCATTGTCTGGTCCTGCGGATGCGGGGTGTCCCCGCCTTGGACGCCACCGCCATGAACGCCCTGGAACAGCTTCGCAAAAAGTGCGAAGAACGCGGCGTTGCCCTGGTGCTGTCCCACGTCAACCCCCAACCCCTGGAGGTCATGAAAAAGTCGGGCTTTTACGAAAAAGTGGGCGCCGAACACTTCTGCCCCCACATCGACGAAGCCCTGTCTTTCGCTTCCCGATTCTGAGTAAAAAGACCCTGTTAAGGGTCTTTTTTTACGGGGTCCCCTCGGAAACCGCCTGTACCACTCCGAGAAATACCCTGTTTTTTCCTAAAACCCCCATATTTCCTTGACGATTCTTCTTTATTATGGTATAATATAGGGCGGTTTTGAAAGGGAATCGGCGTTTTCCCGACGGGTTTCGTCTTCCCCGACCCCTTTTTGGATTGAATGACACCATGAATATAACGAATAAAAATACAGCATTACTGAATATTTGAATAATGGAAAGTTTTTTAAAAATAGGGCTTGACAAGGCTTTGGACGAGTTGTATAATGAGTGCATACTCAACGAAAATTAAGGATATTTATTCACGGAGGTTTGCTATGAACAAGGAATCAATTAAAAAAGTTGTACTGGCTTATTCGGGCGGTTTGGATACGTCCATCATCATCCCGTGGCTGAAAGAAAACTACAACAACTGCGAAGTCATCGCCGTTGCAGGGAACGTAGGCCAGGCGGACGAGCTGGACGGTCTGGAAGAAAAGGCGTTAAAGACCGGTGCTTCCAAACTGTATGTGTTGGACCTGACCGACGAGTACGTGGACGATTACATCATCCCCACCATGAAGGCGGGGGCTGTTTACGAAGAGTACCTCTTGGGTACCAGCCATGCACGTCCCTGTATCGCCAAGGGTTTGGTAGAAGTTGCGCTGAAGGAAGGCGCCGACGCCATTGCCCACGGTTGCACCGGCAAGGGGAACGACCAGGTTCGTTCCGAACTGGCGGTCAAGCACTTTGCTCCCAATATGCCCATCATCGCGCCCTGGCGTGAATGGGATATCAAGTCCCGTGAAGAGGAGATCGAGTACGCCGAGGCGCACAACATCCCCTTAAAGATCAATCGTGAAACCAACTACTCCAAGGACAAAAACCTGTGGCATCTGTCCCACGAGGGAATGGACCTGGAGGACACGGGGAACGAGCCTCAGTACGAAAAAGAAGGCTTCCTGGAAATGGGCGTTTCTCCCATGATGGCACCCGATGCGCCCACTTACATCACCCTGGACTTCGAGCAGGGGATTCCCGTTGCTTTAAACGACCAAAAGATGTCCGCCAAGGAGATCATTTTAGCCCTGAATCAGATCGGCGGTGCCAACGGCATCGGCATCATCGACATCGTGGAAAACCGTCTGGTAGGGATGAAATGCCGTGGCGTGTACGAGACCCCCGGCGGTACCATCCTGTACAAAGCTCACAGCGTACTGGAGTCCCTCTGCCTGGATAAACTCACCCTCCACGAAAAACAAAAACTGTCCATCACCTTTGCCGAGTTGGTCTACAACGGCCAGTGGTTCACCCCCCTGCGTGAAGCGTTAAGCGCTTTCGTTGACAAGACCCAGGAAAAGGTTACCGGTAAAGTCCGCTTAAAGCTCTACAAAGGCAATATGATCAACGCCGGCGTTTGGAGTCCCTATTCCCTCTACAGCGAAGAAATCGCCACCTTCGGCGAAAGCGACTACGACCAGACCGACGCCAACGGCTTTATCAACCTGTTTGGTTTGCCCATTCAGGTTCAGGCAATGGTTGACGGCAAATAATAAGGGAACTCGTCCTGCATCACTGCAGGACATTTTCCGTCATTAGGAGAGAACACTATGGCAAAAATGTGGGCCGGACGCACTTCCGGCAATACCTCGCAAATCGCCGACGATTTCAACTCGTCCATCCGATTTGACCATAAAATGTACCGCCAGGACATCCGCGGTTCGATGGCGCACGCGGCAATGCTGGGCGCCAAGGGCATCATCACCCCGTCCGAAGCCGAAACCCTTATCGACGGGCTGTCCGCCATCCTCGCCGATCTGGAATCGGGAGCGTTGGAATTTGACTGGACCTGCGAAGACATCCATATGTTTATCGAGCAGGAACTGACCGCCCGATTGGGGGATGTGGGCAAAAAGCTCCATACCGCCCGTAGCCGTAACGACCAGGTGGCGCTGGACATCCGTATGTACCTGCGGGACGAAACAGAGGAGATCTCCGCCCTGGTGGGGGACGTCATCACCGCCCTGACCTGTCAGGCCGAGGAAAACCAATCGGTCATTATGCCGGGGTATACCCACCTCCAGCGTGCCCAACCCATTACCTTCGGACACCACCTGATGGCATACGCCATGATGTTGCTCCGTGACCTGGACCGCCTGACCGACTGTGCCGCGCGGATGAACTTTTCGCCCATCGGCTGCTGTGCCCTGGCAGGCACCACCTACGCCACCGACCGCCGCATGGAAGCCGAAGCGCTGGACTTTGACGGCATCGTGTTAAACAGCCTGGACGGCGTTTCTGACCGGGACTTCTGCCTGGAGCTGATGAGCGCCCTCTCAATTTTAATGATGCACCTTTCCCGCCTGTCCGAAGAACTGATCCTTTGGTCCAGCTGGGAGTTTAAGTTCGTTACCTTAGACGACGCCTACACCACCGGCTCGTCCATTATGCCCCAAAAGAAAAACCCTGACATGGCGGAACTCATCCGTGGCAAAACCGGCCGTGTCTATGGGGATCTGATGGCGCTGTTGACCACCCTAAAGGGTCTGCCCCTTGCCTATAACAAGGATATGCAAGAGGACAAGGAAAGCGTTTTCGACGCCGTGGAAAGGGTGAAGATGTGCCTGAAAGCCGCCGCCCCCATGCTGGCGACCATGAAAGCGAACCCCGAACAGATGAAAGCCGCCGCTCAGGGCGGGTTCATCAACGCCACCGACCTTGCCGACTACCTGGTAAAGAAGGGCCTGCCCTTCCGAAGCGCCTATAAAATTTCGGGTCAGATTGTGGCAAAGTGCATTGCCGAGCATCAGGTGCTGGACACCCTGCCCCTGTCTGTCTACCGTGAATTTTCGCCCCTGTTCGACGCCGACCTGTACGACGAGATCTCCTTAGAGACCTGCGTGGCAAAACGCATCTCCGAAGGCGGTACGTCTCCCCAATCGGTTGCCGCACAGATCGCCTATGTGAAAGGGGTTTTAAACATTGACTAAAATCTTCGTTGACGGCAGTGCAGGCACCACAGGCCTTCGCATTTTCGAACGGTTGGAGGGACGGAAAGAACTGGAAATCATCCGCCTTTCCGAAGCCCTTCGCAAAGACCCCGCCGCCCGTGCCGATGCCATCTGCCGTGCCGATATCGCATTCTTGTGCCTTCCCGATGCCGCCGCCGTTGAATCGGTGGCACTGGCAGGAGAGAGTGCCGTCCGTATCATCGATACCTCTACCGCCCACCGCACCAACCCCGCCTGGGCGTACGGCTTCCCTGAACTGTCTGGGAAGCGTAAACAGATCCAAAACGCCCGCCGTGTTGCCAACCCGGGTTGCCACGCCAGCGGCTTTATCGCACTGGTTGCCCCCTTGGTTGAAAACGGTTTGCTTTCCCCCGATACACGCCTGACCTGCTTCTCCCTCACCGGCTATACCGGCGGCGGAAAGGGCATGATCGCAGGCTACGAGGGCGAGGAGCGGGACCCCCTGTGGAAAGCCCCCCGCCAGTACGCACTGGGTCAGGAACACAAACACCTAAAGGAAATGCAGCAGCTCTGCGGCCTTACCGCCGCCCCTGTATTCTGCCCCGTGGTTGCCGACTTCCCCTGCGGGATGGAGGTCACCGTGCCCCTCTTTGGGGAATGGGTCCAGGGCGGTATCGACGCGGTACGCGACTGCCTGAAAACCTACTATCAAGGCGGCTTGGTCCGCTATACCGAAACCGCCGACGAAAGCGGATTTTTGTCCGCTTCCGCCTTTGCAGGCCGTGACGATATGCAGGTCACCGTCTGCGGCAACCCCCACCGCATGACCCTGATTGCCCGCTTTGACAACCTGGGCAAGGGCGCATCGGGAGCGGCGGTGCAAAACATGAACATTCTGCTGGGCGTGGACGAATCCACCGGTCTTAGCATTTAAAGGAGAAAACCAATGAACTGTATCAAAGGCGGCGTATGCGCCGCACAAGGATTCCGCGCCAACGGCCTGTACTGCGGCATCCGCAAAAACCCCAACAAAAAAGACCTGGCGCTGATTGTCAGCGACCTTCCTGCTTCTGCCGCCGCCGTTTATACCCAAAACCTGGTCAAGGGCGCGCCCTTGCTGGTGACACAAAAACACATCGAGAACGGCGTAGCACAGGCAATCATCTGCAACAGCGGCAACGCCAACACCTGCAACGCCAACGGCATCGAAATCGCCGAAGAAATGAGCGAACTGGTGGCAAAATCCATCGGCATTTCGGCATCCGATGTGGTGGTCGCTTCCACCGGGGTCATCGGTCAGCCGCTGTCCATCACCCCCATTGCCAACGCCATGTCCGACCTGGCATCGGGCTTAAGCACCGATAAGGGTGCCGCCGCCGCCGAAGCCATTATGACCACCGACACCAAAATGAAAGAGGTTGCCGTGGAGTTCACCCTGGGCGGAAAAACCTGCCGTCTGGGCGGTACCGCCAAGGGAAGCGGGATGATCCATCCCAATATGGCGACCATGCTGGTCTTTCTGACCACCGACGCCACCATCGCCCCCCAAATGCTGAAAAAAGCCCTTCAGGGCGACATTGCCGACACCTTTAATATGCTCAGTATCGACGGCGACACCTCCACCAACGATATGGTCACCGTCCTGGCAAACGGCATGGCAGGCAACCCCGAAATCACCGAGGAAAACGCCGACTTTGCCGTCTTTATGAAAGCGCTGAACACCGTTACCGTCCAACTCTGTCGCATGATGGGGGGGGACGGGGAGGGGGCGACCAAGCTCCTGGAATGTGTGGTCAGCGGCGCTGACGACCTTGGAAAAGCCAAAACTGTGGCAAAGAGCGTCATCTGCTCCTCCCTCTTAAAATCCGCCATGTTCGGCGCCGACGCCAACTGGGGCCGTGTCCTGTGTGCCATCGGCTACTCGGGCGCAGACGTGGACATCACTAAGATCGGTGTCTCCTTCTACTCCCGAAAGGGCGAGATCGTGGTCTGTGAACAGGGGGCAGGGGTGCCCTTCTCCGAAGAAAAGGCGAAGGAAATCCTTTTAGAGGACGAGATCGAGATCCGCGTGACCCTGGGAGACGGCGCTTACGGCGCAACCGCTTGGGGCTGCGACCTGACCTACGACTACGTTAAAATCAACGGCGACTATCGAACCTGAGGTGATTAAAATGAACCAATTTTCCAATGCTGAACGGGCAGAGGTGCTGACTCAGGCACTGCCCTATATCCAACAATACAACGGCAAAATCGTCGTCATTAAGTACGGCGGCAACGCCATGATCAACGACCAGCTGAAAGAACAGGTCATGGAGGATATCGTCCTGCTTCATTTGGTAGGCGTTAAGGTGGTCCTGGTCCACGGCGGCGGTCCCGAAATCAGCGAGCTGATGGACAAACTGGGCAAAAAAGCCCAATTCGTGGACGGACTCCGTGTCACCGATAAAGAGACGGTGGACATCGTGCAAATGGTCCTGGCAGGCCGTGTCAACAAATCCCTGGTCAACCTGATCGAGTCCAAGGGCGGCCGCTCTATGGGCATTTCGGGCATCGACGGTCGCCTGATCGAAGCACGGATGAAGGACGGGCGCCTGGGCTATGTGGGCGCCATCACCCGTGTCAACATCAAACCCGTTACCGACCTTTTGGAAAAAGGCTACATCCCCGTAGTCTCTACCGTGGGCTGTGACAAGGATGGCAATACCTATAACATCAACGGCGACACCGCCGCCGCACATATCGCAGGCGCGCTGAACGCCGAGCGTCTGATCATGATGACCGACATCGCAGGGGTGCTTCGGGATTGCAACGACCCCGACTCACTGATTCCCGAACTCACCGTTTCCGACTGTTATAAACTCCGTGATCAGGGCATCATATCGGGAGGGATGATCCCGAAAATCGACTGCTGTATCGAAGCCATCCGCCGCGGCGTCCAAAACGTCATCATCATGGACGGGCGGATTCCTCACTCCATTTTAATGGAAATCCTCACCGACGAAGGTGCGGGTACCATGGTCATGGGGGAGAAAAAATGAGTATGCTGCAAGAAAAAGACACTACCTACGTTGCCAATACCTACCGCCGTTTCCCTGTGGAAATCGTGTCGGGCAAAGGCTCGATTGCCTACGGCCCCAACGGCGAGGAGTATATTGATATGGGCTCGGGCATCGGCGTTACTGCCTTCGGTCTTTCCGACCCCCAATGGGTCGCGGCGGTCACCGACCAGTTAAACCGTGTCCAGCATATGTCCAACCTGTACTATACCAACCCCTGCGCCGACCTGGCAGAAACCCTGTGCCTGCGCACGGGGATGAAAAAGGTGTTCTTCTCCAACTCGGGCGCCGAAGCCAACGAGTGCGCCATTAAGGTCGCAAGAAAGTATGCCGCCGAGCATAAAGGCGCCGAGTACACCACCATCATCACCCTGGAAAACAGTTTCCACGGCCGCACCCTGACCACCCTTTCCGCAACCGGTCAGGCGGTCTTTCACAAGCTCTTTAACCCCTTGACCCCGGGGTTTGTCCACACCCCCGCCAACGACCTTGAAGCCCTTGTAAACCTGGCAAAGTCGGAAAAGACCGCCGCCATTATGATCGAGTGCGTCCAGGGCGAAGGCGGCGTCATCCCCTTAGACGAATCCTTTGTCAGGGGCGTGGCAGACTTCGCCGCAAAAGAGGACATCATCCTGATCATCGACGAGGTACAAACCGGAAACGGCCGCACAGGCGCACTTTACGCCTATATGCATTACGGCATTACCCCCGACGTGGTATCCACCGCAAAGGGCATCGGCGGCGGCTTACCCCTGGGCGCCACGCTGTTGTCCGAAAAGGTCCAGTCGGTCCTGGGCTATAGCGACCACGGCTCCACCTTCGGCGGCAACCCCGTCTGTTGCGCAGGTGCCAAGTCGATCATCGACCGCATCGACGATACCCTCCTTGCCGAAGTACGGGAAAAGAGCGAGTATATCTTCGACTTCTTTGCCGACTGCAAGGGCGTGGAATCGGTTACGGGCAAGGGCCTGATGATCGGTATTAAAACCGTCAAACCCGCCTCGGAGGTAGTAGGCGAGTGCATCAAACGGGGCGTCCTTTGTCTTACTGCAAAGGACAAGGTGCGTCTGCTCCCTGCCCTGAATATCCCTATGGAAACCTTAAAAACTGCCCTTGCGGCGATTAAGGAGGCACTGTAATGAAACACTTTTTAAAACTCTTAGACCTGACCCCCGACGAGATCATGGCCTTGATCCAATCGGCGGCAGACTTTAAAGCCAAGAAAAAAGCAGGGGTGCCCCACCGCCTGTTCGAAGGCAAAAGCATCGCCCTGATCTTTGAAAAAGACTCCACCCGCACCCGTTGCGCTTTCGAGGTTGCCGCCGCAGACCTGGGCATCCACCCCGTCTACTTAGGCCCCACCGGCTCCCAGATCGGGAAGAAAGAAAGCATCGCCGACACTGCCCGCGTTTTGGGCCGGATGTTTGACGGCATCGAGTACCGCGGCTTCGGTCAGGACCTGGTAGAGGAGCTGGCACGCCATGCAGGCGTTCCCGTTTGGAACGGCCTGACCAACGAGTTCCATCCCACCCAGATCTTAGCCGACTTCTTAACCATCTACGAACACTTCGGCTCTTTAAAGGGCAAAAAACTGGTCTATCTGGGGGACGCCCGCTATAATATGGGCAACTCGTACCTGGTGGGTTGCGCCAAGATGGGGATGCATTTCGTTGCCTGCGCACCGAAAAAATACTTCCCCAACCCCGAACTCATCGAGACCTGTCAGGCGATCGCCAAAGAAACGGGCGCTGTCCTGGAATTCATCGAAGACCCCGAGACCGCCGTCCGGGGCGCCGACGTCCTTTGCACCGACGTTTGGGTCTCGATGGGCGAACCCGACGCCGTATGGGAAGAGCGCATCCGGGAACTGACCCCCTACCGCGTTACCCAAAAGCTCATGGACCTGGCAGGGGAGCAGGCACGGTTTATGCATTGTCTGCCCGCCTTCCACGACCTGAACACCACCATCGGCAAACAGATCTTTGACAAGTTCGGCATCGACTGCATGGAGGTTTCTAACGAAGTCTTTGAAAGCGACCGCTCTATCGTCTTTGACGAGGCGGAAAATCGGATGCATACCATCAAAGCAGTCATCGCCGCTACGCTATAAGTACAAAAGCCACGGAACCCCCGTGGTTTTTTCATCGGAGGAACTATGAAACAGTATCAAATTACGGGAATGTCCTGCGCCGCTTGCAGTGCCCGTGTGGAAAAAGCCGTCTCGAAAGTAGAGGGGGTCACCGCCTGCACCGTCAACCTCCTGACCCATTCCATGGAGGTGGAAGGCACCGCCTCCCCCGAAAGGGTCATCGCCGCCGTTACCGCCGCAGGCTACGGCGCACGGTTGGCCGCCCAGACGGAGACAGAGCCTGACGGCGCACCCCTCTTGCTTCAACGGTTTGTAAAGTCCTTGACCTTTCTTGCTCTGCTGGTCTATCTTTCTATGGGGCATAGCATGTGGGGTTTTCCGCTGCCCACTTTTCTGGTCCCTGTAAAGGGCTGGCTGCAGTTGGTGCTCAGCGCCGTGGTATTGTGGCTCAACCGCACCTTCTTTACCGACGGATTTCGGGCGCTCGTTCGCAAAAGCCCCAATATGAACACCCTGGTTGCCTGCGGCTCTGCCGCCGCATTCCTGTACAGCGTTGCCGCACTCCTGCTTTCCCGTAACGATTTTTATTTCGAGTCGGCGGCAATGATTTTGACCCTTATCACCCTGGGCAAGTTCTTGGAAGAACGTGCCAAAGGCAAAACCACCGACGCCGTACGGGGCCTGATGTCTCTGGCTCCCGCCACCGCCACCTTGTGGAGTGAGGAGGGGGAACGGGTCATCCCCGCCGACCGTCTGCAGATGGGGGACGTCTTTCTGCTCCGTTCGGGGGACCGCATCCCCGCCGACGGCATCGTCATCGACGGTCATGCAACGGTGGACGAATCCGCATTAACGGGGGAAAGTCTCCCTGTAGACAAACCCCAAAACGCCCCTTTGACTGCGGGTACCGTCTGCCTGACGGGGTTTGTCCGCTGCCGTGCCCAACGGGTGGGCGAGGACACTGCCCTGGCCGAAATCATCCGTACCGTCCGTGACGCTTCGGCATCCAAAGCCCCCATTGCCAAGACCGCCGACCGTGTGGCAGGCGTCTTTGTCCCCACGGTTTTGGGCATTTCAGCCCTGACCCTGCTGGGTTGGACGATTGCGGGTCAGCCCTTTGGCTTTGCCCTTGCCCGCGCCGTGTCGGTATTGGTTATCAGCTGTCCTTGTGCCCTGGGCCTTGCCACCCCCGTAGCCATTATGGTAGGTAACGGCGTTGCCGCAAAACAGGGCATCCTCTTTAAAACTGCCGCCGCGCTGGAAGGGGCAGGACGGGTCAAAACGGTGGTTCTGGACAAAACCGGTACCCTTACCGCAGGGAAACCCACCGTCACCGACCTCCTTCCCGTGGGCATCACCGCTGACGAACTCCTGACCCTTGCCTGCGCCCTGGAATACAAAAGCGAACACCCCCTCGCCCGTGCCCTGGTCCAAAAAGGGGAGGAAAAGGGAATCCCCTTTACAGAGGTAACCGACTTCAAGACCGTCCCCGGTCGGGGCGTTTCGGCAACTTTAAAGGGGGAAAAGCTTTTGGGCGGGAACCGCCGTTTCCTGGAAGAATCGGGGGTCACCGCCGATTTCCCCGCCCCTTCGGGCGGGACGATTCCGCTTTACTTTGCCCGTAACGGCGTGTTTGCAGGAACGGTCTGCCTGGCGGATACCCTGCTGGAAGACAGCCCTGCCGCCGTTGCCCAACTGAAAAAATCGGGTCTTGAGGTGGTCCTTTTAACGGGGGATCGGTACGAGACCGCAAGGGATATTGCCCAAAAAAGCGGCATCGACCGGGTAATCGCCCAGGTCCTGCCCGACGAAAAAGCCGCCGCCGTGGTAAAACTGCGGGAGCACGGCGCCGTCATGATGGTAGGGGACGGCATCAACGACGCCCCTGCACTCAAGTCCGCCGATGTGGGCGTTGCCATTGGTGCCGGTGCGGATATCGCTATGGACGCCGCCGACGTGGTGCTGGTCAACAGCCGCCTAACCGACGTGGTTACCGCCATCCGACTCAGCCGCAAGACCCTGACCAACATCCGACAAAACCTGTTTTGGGCGTTTTTCTATAACGTCATCGGCATCCCGCTGGCGGCAGGACTCTTGATCCCCCTTTTGGGCTGGGAACTCAGCCCCATGTTCGGCGCCGGGGCAATGAGCCTGTCCAGCGTGTGTGTCGTTTCAAACGCATTGCGGTTAAATCGTTTTAAAATCAAACAGGAGGAAGAACGAATGGAAAAGATCATTGGTATCGAAGGGATGATGTGTCCCCATTGCGAGGCCCACGTCCGCACCGCCCTGTTGGCAATCGACGGCGTGCTGGACGTTACTGTCAGCCACACCGACAAGCGAGCGGTGGTCCAACTGGCCCGCGACCTGCCTGACGAGGTGCTTCACGCCGCCGTCACCGCCGCAGGCTACACCGTCATCCAATAAAAAAAAGACCCTTGGGGGTCTTTTTTTATATCTTCGAATGAAAGTTCAACCGCCGTGTGACGTCGGTCAGTCGTGCCAAAACCGCCGCCGCCTCGGCTCGGGTAATGGTATCGTCGGGACGGAACCTCCCGTCAGGATCCCCCGCCAAAATCCCGCCACGGTAGAGGTCCAGCACCTTGGTATACAGGTCGGGGCGGGTGACGTCGGTGATCGTCTCTGTCGCAACCCGTGGCGGCAACGCCCCTTGGGGCAACGCACCGTAAAGAATCTCGACAAACGCTCCCCGGGTGGCGGGACGGTCAAAATCGTGTAAATCGGGGAGGGGGAACCATTGTCGTTCAAGGGCGGTGTTCAGGGCGGGTAGGTACCACACTTCCTCCGCTTTTGCGGCGGGCAGGGGTGTACCGTCTTCGTACAACAACCGAATCCGCACCGCCATGGTCATCGCCTGCGCCAGGGTCACCGTCTCCTCTCCGCCGAAACGGGTAGGGGTCAGACCCTTTAAAATCCCACGACGGAATACCGAGGAAACATCCTCCCGGTACCAGGCGTTTGCAGGAACATCTTCAAAATCGGGGGCAACCCCGCTGTCGGAAAAGTGACTTAAACTCCCTTGGGGCAACGCTTCTATGGGTAAAAATTCCAGATGCTCGGTCAGTCCGCCGGCCGCCAGCCGCACCCCTACCTGGGATTCGGCAGGACCGTACAGGGTCAGGGCGCATCCGTAAAAGGTGTAGGTCATGGCACGGGTCTCGGGGTTGGGAATCACCACACGGGTCAGGTAGGGGTTCCCGCTGAAACAGGTACAGTAGAGCAGCTCCACCTCCTTCGGCACCGTAAAGGTGTCCGCCTTTCTTTCGTGGGGATAAACCCAAAGGGTGGTTTGGTCTTTGTCGTACAAAACGCCGTCCACTGCCGTGTAGGCGGGGTTGTCCTCGTCCACCGTCAGCCGCTCCAGTCCGTTGGCGTAGGAGAGGGCGTAAGTTCCGATCTGGGTCAGGTTTTTGGGAATGTGGATCCGGGCGGGCAGGGTGGCGTGGAAAAACGCCTTTCTGCCGATGCTTTGCAAGGTATCAGGGAAGGTCAGGACGTCAAAAGTCCCTTCGGCAAAGGCTTCTTCCCCAATGGCGGTCAGGGGTAATCCCCCCAGGGTCTCGGGCAGATTTAAGGGGACACGGCTTCCGCAAAGCTCCGCCCCGCCGTTTTTGATGCGGTAACGAAACCCCTTTTCTTCGTGGAGGTCGTTGCTGTCTGTCGTTGGCCCCCGACGGATGATTTGAACGGGCGTTCCGTCCTCTAACAGGTCAAATTTTTTCCAAAAATTACCCAATAATACCTCGCATTGGGCGTGGTTGACTTCGGCATCGGGGAGGAGGGGTTCCTCTGCCTCCAACCGCCGTCCCGCAACACGGATGGCGGTCAGCCCTTGGGCATGAAAAAGCGCCAGTAACAGGTTGTTTGCGCCGTGGATACTGCCCCGCTTTTCTGTCAAAACCTCAGGCGCGTAAAGGGGCCCGTTCTCGTCCAACACAATCTCTTTTTTTACGTAATCAAAGGTCCGCACTGCCGTTTCCTCGTCGGTTTTGGCGGTCAGCTTCTTTGCCAGTGCCAAAACTTGGGGATCGGGGGTGTCCTGTCCGGGAAGAACGTCGGTCACTTCAAAGGTGCATTGGGCGGGGTCAATGGGGGTATGGTAAAAACTGTCGTTGTGCGCTGCCAACCGGTCGTTGGCAATGGCGGGGGTAACGGTCAGCACCGCCAGCAACAACAGACAAAAAATCTGCTTTTTCATACGATCACTCCTTGTCTTTATTTTATCACGGAGAAGGGCTTCCGTCAAGTCAGCCCTCGCCCCAAGAAAAGATTGACTATAATTTTAAAAGATGGTATAATATTCATATTGTGAAAAGGAGTACAACCGATGAAAAAAAGTCTCGCCAAAGCCATCGGCTCGGTCATGGTGGTCATGGTTCTTTCCCGCCTGCTGGCGCTGGTCAGTAACCAGGCCTATCTCTCGTACTACGGTACGGGAAATATCCAACTGAATATCTATTCCTATGCCATCGCCATTCCCAACGTCATCTTTAACTGCTTTGGCACGGCGCTGTCCACCGTGGTCATCCCCATCTTTGCAGGGCTTTTGACCACCCGCGGAAAGGATGCCGCCCAGCGGTTTGCTTCGGGGATCGTAACGGTGTCCATGCTCTTAATCGCCCTCCTGGTGGGGATCGGAATGCTCCTGTCATCGATCATTCCCAAAGCCACCGAGTTCGGCGACGACCCTGCATCCTACCGCTACGCCGTTATGGCAATCCGTGTAATGATGCCCGTCATGTTCTTCTACGGCATCAACTACATCTTCCAAGGCATCTTACAAACCCTGGGTCAGTACCGACTCCCTGCGGCGGTCAGTATCCCCAGCAGCCTGACAGTCATCCTCTACGTCTTTTTGTGGGGCGACCGTTACGGCGTCACAGGCCTGCTTTATGCCACCTTCATCGGTCTTGCCCTACAAGCACTGATCTTAATTCCCCCCGTATTAAGGGCGGGTTACCGCTTCCGCTTCCTGTTGGATTTCAAGGACGACAGCATGCGCCGCGCTCTGAAAATGACCCTGCCCGTTTTGGTGGGCGTCAGCGCGTACCAGCTCAATATGTTCTTCAATATTACCATGATGGCCAACTTCGAGAACCGTGTCACCCTGCTCTCCTTTGTGCAGAACCTGGTGCTTTACTCGGTACTGGCAATCGCCTACTCGGTCACGGCGGTCATCTACCCCGAACTCAGTCGCCTTCATGCCGAAGGGGATCCCGACGGGTACAAAAAAACGGTGGTCTCTTCTGTCTCCGACCTCTGCTTCCTACTCCTCCCCGCAACGGTGGGGCTGATCCTGATGCGGGAAGAGTTCCTTTCCCTGATTTCAGGCTACGGCCAGGTCACCGAAGGGGACATCGCAGTGGCAGGCACCATCCTTTTCATGTACTGCATCGGTCTTTGTGCCATCGGCGTGAAAGAGGTCCTGGACCGCGCCTTTTATGCCATGACCAACACCAAAATCCCCGCCATTGCAGGGTTTGTGGTCATGGGCACCAACGTGGCGCTCAGCTTGATTCTGATCCGCTATATCAAGGAATTCGGCATCCCGCTTGCCTACTCGATCTCTTCGTTGGCGGGTACCCTTTTCCTGTATTTGATGCTCCGCAAAAAATGCGGCGGCTTGGGACACGGACTTAAGACCAACCTGGTAAAATGCGCCCTTTCCGCACTGCTGATGGGCGTTTGCGTCTTCTTCGTCCGTAACGGCATCCGTTGGGTACTCCCTGCAGGGGGGCTGGGCGGCAAGATCATCCGCCTCTTTCTTCCCACATTGGCAGGGGTCTTGGTCTACTTCGCCCTGACCTATGTCCTGCGGGTTCCTACCATCACCGAAAAACTGAAACGAGGTGCGGAATGAAAAAACTCAGCTACTACATCTGCCTGATACTCTATTACTTCATCGGCAAAAACCTGCCCGGAAGCGACGTGTTCTACAGCTTCGGCTCGAAAAAGATCCGCCGTTTTATGGTCCGTCGCCTGTTTGACGCCTGCGGCAAAGACGTCAACGTAGAGCGAAACGTGTTTCTCTCCTCGGGCCGCGGCATCTCCATCGGCGACCGTTCGGGCATCGGCTTAAACGCACGTATCGCAGGTCCCCTTTCCATCGGTGACGATGTGATGATGGGCCCCGGCGTTATGATCTTCACCCAAAACCACCGCAACGACGACCTGACCATCCCCATGCGTTTGCAAACCGCACCCAAAGAACCGGTGACCATCGGCAACGACGTGTGGATCGGCGCCAACGCCATCATCCTCCCCGGAGTGACCGTGGGCAACGGCGTCATCATCGGCGCAGGCGCAATCGTCACAAAAGACGTTCCCGACTACGCAGTGGTCGGCGGCAACCCCGCCCGTATCATCCGCTATCGGAACGAGAAAAAGGAGAACTGACATGAAAATCTTGTACCTCATCAACTATGCAGGCAAGGCGGGCATCGAAAAGTACGTCCGCGACCTGACCGAGACCTTCTGCACCCGAGACGAATGTCATCTGTGCTATAACATCCCGGGTGAACTGTCCGAAACCCTGGGCAGCAGAGGAATCCCCCTCTTTCAGTTGGAAATGAAAAACCCCCTGGACCTTGCCGCCGCCAAAAAACTGGCGGCTTACTGTAAGGACAAGCAGATCGATGTCATCCACGCCCAATGCGCCCGTGAAAACTGCATCGCCCTGTTGGCAAAGAAATTTTACAGTAAGGTAAAAGTGGTCTATACCTGCCACTTTACCCTGCCTACCAATAAACTGTGGCTTTTATTAAACAAGACCCTGACCCCCAAAAACCACCGCATCATCTCGGTCTGTCAAGAAGGCCGTGACATCATGATCGCCAACGGCGTTTCGCCTGATAAGATTACGGTCATCTATAACGGCGTTGTCCCCAACGAAAACCGCATCAAAAACACCCAGCTCAAAGCAGAACTGGGCCTGCCTTATGACACCAAACTCTTGACCATCTTTGCCCGCTACGCCCCCATGAAAGGGCTGGACTTCCTGGTGGATGTCATTGCCGCCTTGCGGCAAAAGACCGACGTTCCCTTCGCCGTTGCGATTGCGGGGGACGGGGAGCTGTTTGACGACATCGGCAACCGCATCCGCAAAGCAGGGCTAAAGGACGTCATCTTCCCGCTGGGCTACCGCACCGACACCAAGAGCATTTTAAACGGCTCGGACCTTTATTTAAATACCTCTCGGGATCAGGAAGCCTTGAGCTTTGCCATCCTGGAAGCAATGAACGCAGGCCTCCCCGTGGTGGCAACCGACGTGGGCGGCAGCGCCGATATGGTCCTGGGCAACGGCGCACCTTGCGGTGCCGTCACCCGATTCGGTGACGTGGACGGCTATGCCAACGCCCTCCGTGACCTGCTGGAGAACGGCGCCCAACGGATGGCTTGTTCCGAAGCCGCTCGGGAAAAAATCCAAAGCGTGTTTAACCTGAATACGCTGATTGAAGAAGTTTATGAAATCTATCAAGGAGGAACTGAAAAATGATTATCGACAACAAAGGAAAACTGTTCGGAAAAATCAACGTCATCGACCTTCTGCTGATTCTGGTACTGGTTTTGGCAGCGGCGTTCTTTGCCGTAAAGCTGGTCGGCAACGGTGCAGGCACCCCTGCCGCCAAGAGCGAAACGGTCCGTCTGGAATACTACGCCGAAGAAGTCTCGGACTTCGTTGTTGATTGCATCCACGTGGGCGACCCCCTCACCGATGACGCCGAAAAAGCAGACCTGGGCACTGTTGTTGCTGTCGAAGCAGGTCCTTCCCACTCCTACAGCGCCAACGAAAAAGGGGAGTGGGTCCTTTCTCCTAAGGAAGGGTATCAGTCTTTGCGCATCATTTCCGAAGTCCAGGGCCGCCTGACCAACCACGGCGTCGAGATCGCCGGCACTACCTATAGCGTGGGCCACAGCATGACCCTCCGCGCAGGTACGGGCAAAATCTGGCTTCGTGTTTCGGGAGTCAGCGCACTCCAGTAATAAGGAGAGCTTACCATGTTTCAGAACAGTATTTTCGGAAAAATCCCTGCCTTCGTGGTCCTCTTGTGCGGGATCGTGGCAGACAGCGCCGTTTATCGCGGCTTGTCCCGCGCCTGGCACGGGGTCCTGACCGCCGCACGGGAAAGTGTCTCTTTCGGCTATTTCTTCCGTGACAACGCCATCGACGGGATGATGGAAAACGCCCTTACGGTAAGGGGCATCCAAAGGGCAATCAAAGGCCTTTTTTCCGTGTTCCAAACCCTGTATAACAAACTGGAGGGTACGCTGAAAGCCTCGGTCTTGGGGCGGTTTTGTACCTGCATCTACTGCCACCACTGGTCCGCCAACCCTGTCACTTGGCTGGGCCTTTTCGTGTTTGCCATGTTGGCAGTCCCTCACGACTATTGGGCAAACACCTACGGCCTGTTGGGGGTCGTGGCGCTTTTCTTTGTCTGGTCCGCACTGGTCATTGCCGGGAAGCGTGAAGTCCTTTCCCTTGCCCGCCCTGGGGTGCCCTTTTGGGTCTTTGCGGCGTGCTTTATCCCCGCCGTGCTCCGTGCCCCCGATATGTCCGATGCCGTCCGTGTCCTGATTTTCTTTGTCACCGCGTTTGCATTGTACCTGCTGGTCATTGCCGAAGTCGACGAAACCGATAAACTCCGCCGCTTGTTGGGTTGCCTTTTTGCGGGCGTCTTCTTTACGGCGGTCTTCGGCTTTGTACAACGGATTACGGGCGTTTCGGTGGACGCCTCCTTAACCGACGTCAACCTAAACCCCAATATGCCCGGACGGGTCTTTTCTACCTTCGAAAACCCCAACAACTACGCCGAACTCCTGGTCTTGTCCCTGCCCCTTTGCTTCGCCTTCTGCCTGGGTCTGAAAAACCGCCCTGTGAAGGTGCTGTCCTTTGCAATGCTTGCCTGCATCTTCGGGGCACTGTTAATGACCTATTCCCGCTCCTGCTGGGTCTCCTTTGCCCTGGCAGCAGCCGTCTTTATCTTCCTCTACGACAAACGTCTGCTCCCGCTGGCTTTGGTGGTGGGTCTTGCGGCGATCCCGCTGTTGCCCTCCAGTATTTTGGACCGAATCCTAACCATCGGCAGCCAAAACGATACCTCCAACGCCTACCGCGTCTATATCTGGGACGCCGTTTTGCAGATGATCCGCTGGGATTGGTTTACCGGCGTCGGCTTGGGCCCCGCCAACTTCAAGGCGGTCTATACCCTGTACGCCGACCCCTACGCCATTACCGCACCCCATTCCCATATGCTCTATTTAGAACTTTGGGTAGAACTGGGTCTGGCGGGCGTCATCGCCTTCTTCTGGATGATGCTGGACCTGCTCCGTTCCGCCGTTCGCGCGGCAAAACGCACCGCCGAGCCGTACCTTCGGTATGTGCTCTACGCCTGCGTTTCCTCCTTTGTGGGCATTGCCTTTTCCTGTATTGCCGAGTATATCTGGTTTTATCCCCGTGTCCTGTGCGCCTTTTTCCTGGTTGCGGGAATCTTAAAAGCCACCGTGCATATCTGCCATAAGAGAGGTTTGCAAGAATGAAAGTTTTGCATTTAATCAGCGGCGGCGACTCGGGCGGCGCCAAAACCCACGTCTTTTCCCTGATGGACAAACTGACGAAGAAAGCCGACGTCACCGTGGTCTGCCTGATGCAGGGCGTTTTTTATCAAGAGATTTTAGAGCGGGACGTCCGTGTCCTCCTGTTTGAACAACGCTCCCGCTTTGACCTGTCGGTTTGCGGCAAACTCCTGAACCTCATTGCAGAGGAGGGGTTTGACATCATCCACGCCCACGGCGCCCGCGCCAACTTCATTGCGGCGTTTTTGATCGGGCGTACGCCCGCTCCCGTCGTCACCAGTATCCACAGCGACTATATGCTGGACTTTGACTCCTTTGTAAAACGCCTGGTCTTTACCAACCTAAACCGCCTTTCCTTAAGGAAGATCCGCTATTTCATCGCCGTTTCCGACCCCTTCCGTCAAATGCTGATTCGCCGTGGCTTCCGTCCCAACAGCATCTTCACCGTCTATAACGGCATGGACTTTACCCGCCCCGCCGCCCTGTCCGACCCTGACGCTTTTTGGGAAAAGTACGGGCTTTCCCATCTGCCTCGGGACGCCAAACTGGTGGGGATGGCAACCCGCTTTGACAAGGTAAAAGGCGTAGACGTTTTAATCCGCGCCGCAAAAGAGGTCTGCACCCGCCTGCCCGACACCCACTTCCTAATCGCAGGGGAGGGGGAGGACCGACCCCTGTTGGAATCGCTGATCCGTGACCTGGGTCTGTCAGAACGGGTGCATTTGCTGGGCTTTGTCTCTGAAATGGATACCTTCTACCACCTGATCGATGTCAATATGCTGACCTCCCATTCCGAGAGTTTCCCCTATGCCCTGTTAGAGGGGGCACGGATGAAAAAAGCCACCGTGGCATCGGCGGTGGGCGGCATCCCCCGCCTGATCATCGACGGGGAGACCGGGTATCTCTTCCCCGATAACGACCATCACGCCTGCGCAGAACAAATCTGCCGCTTGTTAGAGGAAGAGGGGGCAACCGCCCGCTTCGGTCAAGCCTTGTTTGACTACGCTTCTGCCAACTTCTCGGACGAAACTCTGGCAGAGACCCATATGAACATCTATCAAAGCATCCTTAAAAAAGAAGCAAAAAAATACCCCTACGACCTGGTGCTGTCGGGGTACTACGGCTATAACAACAGCGGTGACGACGCTCTTTTGACCGCTTTGTTAAACAGCTTAAAGAAAGAAGCTCCCGACCTGGACGTACTGGTGCTCTCTGCCCGCCAGCAGGACACCCGTGAACGGTTTGGCGTCGATGCCAAAAACCGATTCAGTCCCTTCTCGGTCTATGGCAGTCTAAAACGCAGCCGTATGCTGGTCAACGGCGGCGGAAACCTGATCCAGGACATCACCTCCACCCAGTCCCTTTGGTACTACCTGGCGGTCATCCGCCTGGCGAAAAAACTGGGAAAAAAGGTCTGTATGCTGGCAAACGGCATCGGTCCTTTGGTGCGCCCCTTCAACGTCCGCATTGCCATGAAAATCCTGCGGGACGTGGATCTGATTACCCTGCGGGACCAGGAATCCCGGGACTACTTATCTGCACAGATCCCCGACCGTCAGTTTGAGTGGACCTCCGACCTGGCGTTTTTGTTAGAGCCTTCTCGCACCAACCTTTCCGATCTGTTGCCCCAAGAGCCTTATTACGTGGTGGCGGTCCGCAACTGGAAGACCGCTCGCCCCGACTTTGCCGAGGCATTGGCAGAAGCCTTTGACCAAATCTACGCCCGCCACGGCATCGTCCCCCTGCTTTTGCCCATGCAGTATAAAGAGGACCGCAAACTGTCCGAGCGGATTGCCGAACTGATGCAGTCTCCTGCGGTTGCCGTCGACCGTATGCTGGACATCGACAGCATCCTGAATCTGATCCACGGGGCAAAGATGACCCTGGGGATGCGGCTCCACGCCTTGATCTATTCCGCCGTTTGCAAAGTCCCCTTTGCAGGGCTGATCTACGATGGCAAGGTCAAAAGCTTTACTGATGATATGAGCGCCACCGCCGTTTTGGATGTGGGGGACATCACCGCTGAAAAGGTGGTCTCTATGATGGAAGAAGTCCTGCCCCTTTCCCCCGAACAACAGGCAGACCTGTCAGCGCACACCGACGCCTTCCGTCTCCGCGCCCACGAAAACATCACCC
>JAZOOX010000052.1:0-38833 GCA_045655245.1 Clostridia bacterium
GAGGTAACAACGCTCTTTCCTGCCAACAACGCTTTTTTGGTAAAGGTATAAGCAGGTTCAACACCGCCGATAACTTCGCATACCACATCGATCTCGGGGTCGTTTAAAATAATATCAAAGTCATGAACAATCTTATCACGATAAGGACTGTCGGGGAAATCACGTAAATCCAGAATGTATTTCAACGCAACGGGTTCGCCGACTTTTTGGGCAATCGAAGCCGCGTTCTTTTCCAAAACCTCGACAACGCCGCTGCCGACTACACCAAATCCTAATACTGCCACTTTTGCCATAACGGTCACTCCTTTTGTAACTATATGAAGAAACAATACTCCATTATCGATGTATTATACCATAACTACCACTCTTTTTCAAGAGTTTTGTTGTTTTTTTAAGATTGACTTTTGAGGGAAATAAAAGTATAATAAGGGTGAGGTGAAACCAATGAAATATCTTGTTATTTTAGGAGACGGCATGGCCGACACCCCACGTGAAGAATGGGGCGGCATCACACCGTTACAAAAAGCAAACAAACCGAACATGGACCGTCTGGCGGCAAAAGCCGAGGCAGGACTGGTCAAAACAGTTCCCGATTCTTTATCCCCCGGCAGCGATGTGGCAAACCTCTCTGCATTGGGGTACGACCCGTTGAAGTATTATACCGGGCGCTCTCCGTTAGAAGCTGCGAGCATCGGTGTAAACCTAACCGAAACCGATGTCACCTTCCGTGCAAATCTGGTTACTCTTTCCGACGAGGAAAAATACGAAGACAAGACAATGGTCGACTACGGTTCGGACGAAATCACCACCGAAGAGGCGGCACAGTTGATTGCCGACTTAAAACCGATTATTGATAACGAACTCTTTACGTTGTATGCAGGAATCAGTTACCGCCACCTGTTACTTTGGGACAATGGTCCCGTCGGCGCAAAGTTGACTCCCCCCCACGATATTTCGGGACGAAAAATAACCGATTATCTGCCCGGTAATGAACTGTTGTTGAATATTATGAAAAAGAGCAACGAGTTTCTTCCCAGCCATCCCGTTAACCTTGCCCGTGTAGAGCGTGGACTCCGCCCTGCCACCTCCTTATGGATTTGGGGCGAAGGAAAGAAGCCTGAGCTTCCTGCTTTCGCTGACGTATACAAATTAAAGGGAAGTATGATTTCGGCAGTTGACCTGTTAAAAGGTATCGGCAAACTTGCTGATATGTCGGTTATTGAAGTCGAAGGCGCAACCGGAAACATTGACACCAACTTTGACGGAAAAGCACAGGCGGTCATCGAAGAATTTAAACGAGGTCAGGACTTTGTGTATGTACATATGGAAGCCCCCGACGAGTGTGGTCACCGCGGGGAAGCTGACAACAAGGTCAAAGCTATTGAACTGATCGACCAAAAGGTTGTAGGTCCCGTTACAAAAGCGTTGGAAGAGATGAACGAACCCTTTGCGATTTTATTATTGCCCGACCACCCCACACCCATTGCTACCAAAACCCATTCCCGCGAGCCTGTCCCCTATCTGATCTATCGCAGCGACGAGATTCAAGAAGGTGTTTCATGCTACTGTGAAGCGGAAGCGGGTGCGAAAGACAGATTGATTCCCGACGGCGTCACTTTGATGAAGCGATTTTTAAAACAATAACAAAGAAAAGGTTCTCGCTTTTGCGAGAACCTTTTTCTATACGCTGAATTTTCTTCCCAAAATCTTAAACAGATAAGAAACGGATAATCCGACCGTGACGGCAACCGCTGTCAAAACCCACTCGAATATGCCTTTGGGTAATCCGGGGAAGATACTGATGACCGAGCCGGACATAAAGCCCAAAACCATCATAAAGCCCAACGTATGGTTTTTTTCAAAAACTCGTTTGGTCACGTTTGAAAACGCCACCATGCCAACCAAAAAAGCAATTGCCACACAGCACAGCGTCAAAACCGAGGCGGACCAGGATGCTGTAAACCAATCCGAAACGGTAAGCACTTGAATCGCCAGGGACAGCAAAACTTCATATACACTGAACATCATCAAAATCATTGAAATACTGGTTCCGGGAACCATACTCATCATTCCCGCAATACCGCCGCATACAGTCAGGTAAATGCGCGCAGATGCAGTGGCACCCGTCAGCAGTTGTGCTCCAAAGGCATAATCCGATTTTGCCAAAAAACCGATGGAGCAGGCAAAGCAAAACGCCAAGGCGGTACCAAGAAAGTGCTTTTTCCGAATCATTCTTTGGTCAATCTCCTCCAAAACCGTTGGAATTCCGCCGGCAATCAAACTCATAAAAAGTAAATAAGCAGGGATGGGATAGTGGGAGAAGAGAAAATCCAGTGCACGAATCAGTAACAAAATACTGACCAGAGCGCCGATCCCCATAGGCAACAAATAGGTAAAATTGGACTTGAATCTTCTAAAAGGGTTGGAAATGATCGCAATCAGCTCATCATAAATCCCCATCATTACCGCCATAATACTACCACTGATACCCGGAGCGATCACGCTGATGCCTAAGAAAGCGCCGCAAAGCATTCGATAGAAAAACTGTCCCGCTTTGTTTTGTTTCATGGTTCCCTCCTGCAATATTGATAATTCTATTTTAGCCGCCAACGACTTCGTTGTCAATCCATTTTATGTAAAACGCTCACAACCTTACGCCGCAAATAAATAAAATTTGAAAAAGTCTTGACAATTCCCGGCAGATAGTGTATTATGTGTAAAGTGGTTCCGCTTCACACCACTGGAAAGAAGGTGCCGTTCATGAAAAAGGATTTAAGTTTTTGCTATTTATTAGACACATATCGTGCTATGTTGACCGACAACCAGGTGCAGATGATGACTTATTATTATGACGAGGACCTTTCTTTGGGTGAGATTGCCGAGAACTACGGGATTACCCGTCAGGGTGTACGCGACAGCATCAAACGCGGCGAAAAAACCCTGCTTGAGTTAGAAGAAAAGCTCGGACTTTGCGAAAAGTTAAAGGCAATCGAGGCAAGTGTTGACCTGATTCGCGAGAATGCACAGACCATTATCATCGAGAACAGTCCGCCCAAGCAAAATAAGCGTATTTTCGAGAGTTTGCTCCGTATTGACGAAGCCTTGGAACGGTTAGCCGGATTACTGCAATAGGAGATATTATGGCTTTTGAATCATTAAGCGAAAAACTGAATCAAGTTTTTAAATCCTTGAAAAGCCGTGGCCGTTTAAGCGAGAAGGACGTACAGGCGGCAATGCGGGAAATCAAACTGGTTCTCTTGGAAGCGGACGTGAACTTCCGTGTTGCGAAACAGTTTATCAATAAAGTCTCGGAAAAAGCCATTGGCAGTGACGTTTTAGACAGCTTAACGCCGGGACAGCAGGTGATTAAAATCGTGCGGGACGAACTTGTTGAAATGATGGGTTCCACCCAAGCTAAAATTACCTTCGCCCCCCATCCCCCTACCGTTTTAATGATGTGCGGACTGCAGGGTGCAGGTAAAACCACTTCTACTGCAAAATTGGGCGGTTGGCTCCACAAACAGGGGAAACGTCCGTTATTGGTTGCTTGTGACGTTTACAGGCCGGCAGCGGTCAAACAATTGCAAGTTGTCGGCGAGCAGTTGGGACTTCCCGTTTTCTGCGGTGCAGAAGGACAGATGCCCCCTGCTATTGCAAAAGCCGCCGTTGAACACGCCAAACTTCATGGTAATGATGTTGTACTGTTGGATACTGCAGGGCGATTACACGTTGATGATACCCTGATGGACGAGTTGAAAACCATCAAAAAAGAGGTCTCGGTTTGGGAAATCCTTTTGGTGGTCGATGCAATGACCGGTCAGGATGCCGTAACCGTTGCATCCGCCTTCCACGAACAATTGGGAATTGACGGAATCGTTATGACAAAGCTGGATGGCGACACCCGAGGCGGTAGTGCATTATCGGTCAAAGCCGTTACAGGTCAGCCTATCAAGTTTGTCGGTATGGGCGAAAAGCTGGACGAGTTAGAACCCTTCCATCCCGATCGTATGGCGAGCCGTATGTTGGGAATGGGTGATGTTTTGACCCTGATTGAAAAGGCGGAAGCGACTTTTGACCAGCAAAAAGCCGCCGAACTGGAAAAGAAACTGCGAACACAGCAATTCACTTTTGACGATTTTTTAGAGCAATTGGACCAGATGAAAGGCATGGGTTCCATGAGTCAGTTGCTAGGAATGATTCCCGGGATGAACGCCAAGGCACTGAAAGACGTAGAAATTGACGAAAAGAAGTTCGCGCACACCGAAGCGATTATCCGTTCAATGACCGCAAAAGAACGCGCCAACCCCTCTATTATAAATTCCGGTCGCAAACAACGGATCGCAAAAGGCAGCGGAACAACTGTTCCTGAAGTCAATGCATTGCTCAAGCAATTCGAACAAATGCAAAAGATGATGAAACAGTTTTCCAATCCGAAAAAGTTTAAAAAGGGTAACTTACGGTTCCCATTTTAATAAAATAACGAAAAGAAAGAAGGAGTACACATGGCAGTAAAAATCAGACTGAGAAGAATGGGTTCTAAGAAAAATGCGTTTTATCGCGTTGTTGTTGCTGATTCCCGTTATCCGAGAGACGGTCGTTTCATCGAAGAACTGGGCTACTACAACCCCATGACCAACCCCGCAGAAGTTAAAATTGATGCTGAAAAGGCAAAGAAATGGTTGGCTACCGGCGCACAACCCACTGATACCGTTAAGTCTCTGCTGAAAAAGAACGACATCATTCAATAATTAGGAGGTGCTGTTCTTGAAGGAGTTATTGGCATCGATCGTTTCCTCTCTCGTGGAACATCCCGAGGCAGTCTCGATTGAAGAAATCGAGAAGGAAAACGAGCACATCCTTTTTGAACTCCGTGTTGCAGAAAGCGATATGGGCAAGGTCATCGGTAAGCAAGGCCGCATTGCAAAGGCGATCCGTACTGTAATGAAGGCTGCCGCTACCGGTGAGAACAAAAAGGTAACGGTTGATATTTTAGAACCGAAAGAATAAACAAAAAGGGCTGTCTCCACAGTCCTTTTCGTTTATCGGGAGGAAAAATGAAAAACGAACGAATTGAAGTCGGACAAATCGTCGGCGTACATGGTGTTATGGGCGAAGTGAAGATCCAACACTGGTGCGACGATGTCCAGGTCTTTTTAACCTTAAATCAAGTTTTTATGAAGGGTAAATGGCACCGCCTACTCGCCTGTCGACAACACAAAAATATCATTTTGGCCAAGTTGGAAGGCGTCACCGACCGAACTGCCGCAGAAGCCTTGCGGATGTGTATTCTCGAAGCGGAAAGAAGCCAACTTCCCGAGCTTCCTGAAGGTCGATTCTATATCTGTGACTTGGTCGGCCTTATGGTAAAAACCGATGAGGGTCGTATCCTCGGTCGCTTGTCCGAAGTTTTGGAAACAGGCAGTAACCAGGTCTATGAGGTCACCGACGATTCCAGCAAAAAAAAGTATTACCTCCCCGTCATTGACCCCGTTATACAATCCACCGATTTGGAAAACGGTCTTTTAACTGTTCATTTACTGGAAGGGCTGATTGACGAATGATTTTTGATGTTTTGACCCTGTTCCCCGAGATGATTCAGGCAATCGTTTCGGAAAGTATCATCGGTCGTGCCATCCAAAACGGTCACCTGACCGTCAACTGTATCCAGATTCGCGATTTTTCCAAGGACAAGCACCGTCGGGTAGACGACTACCCCTACGGCGGCGGTGATGGAATGGTGATGCAGCCCGAACCCATTTGGGAAGCATACCAATCAGTATTAAATCAATGCGAAGAAAAACCGCGATTCATTTACCTTTCCCCCCAAGGGAAATTGCTGACCCAGGAATTGGCAAAAGAGCTGTCTAAAGAACCGCGTCTCACCCTGCTTTGCGGACATTACGAAGGGATTGACGAGCGGGTACTCGAAATGACCGAAGCCGAAGAAATCTCCATCGGCAACTATGTCTTAACAGGAGGCGAACTCCCCGCCGCCATCTTAATTGATGCCGTGGGGCGTATGGTTCCCGGTGTTCTCTCTGCCGATACCTGCTTTGAGAACGAGTCCCTTTACAACGGCCTTTTGGAGTATCCTCAATACACCCGTCCACCTGAATATATGGGCTACGAAGTACCCGAAATTCTACGGGAAGGACATCACAAAAAGATTGAGGAATGGCGTTTGACCGAATCCTTAAAACGGACGTTAAAAAAGCGTCCGGAACTATTGGAAGATCGGGATCTCACCAAAGAAGAAGCAAAGATTTTAGCATCATTAAAAGCTGACAATTAATTCACACAACCACCGGGATAACTTAAATGTACGCTCCCCGTCCGTCCGATAAGAGCACCCAAAAATGTAATGGACGCGCGGAGCTTACGCATCAATTCTTCCGGTAAAGTATTGCCCGTTACCGTTGTAGCATCCACAGTGACCGTGTTTCCCTCGCGCTTGACGCGACACCCCAACAACTGTAATGCTTCCAGCATATATTGCACATCGGCGATATCAGGACACTCGTGTAAAACAGATTCCCCATTGCCCAACAACGTTGCCGCCAACAGCGGAAGCGCTGCATTTTTGGCGCCATGGACACGCAAATCCCCTTCTAAGTGAGGCATTCCCTCAACCAATAGTTTCCCCATTATTCACCCCATCCTTTCTGTTTTACATACTATGCATCTCTTTTTATTCGTGTGAGTTGAGCCATAGGAGGAAAACCATGGATTTACTTGAATTAGCACTCTCGCGGGTACAGAAGCCCGCACGATATATCGGAAACGAGCTGAACAGCGTACATAAGTCCTCTGCAGATGTACGTTTTGCTTTCTGTTTCCCTGATGTGTACGAGGTAGGAATGTCCCACCTGGGCATTAAAATTCTCTATCACATTATCAACAATGTGGAAAATCTTTCCTGCGAGCGGGTTTATGCACCCTGGCCTGATATGGAAGAACAGATGCGGGAATTAAAACTCCCACTCTTTGCGTTGGAGTCGAAAACCCCCGTTAAAGAATTTGATTTCGTCGGATTTACTTTGCAGTATGAAATGAGCTATTCCAACGTACTCAACATGCTGGATCTCGCCGACATTCCGCTGTTATCCAAAGACCGCGGCGAAGATGCCCCCATCATCGTCGCAGGCGGCCCCTGCGCTTACAACCCCGAACCTTTAGCAGATTTCATTGACGTCTTCTCGATCGGCGAAGGGGAAGAAGCCTTGGTCGAAATGATGCAACTTTATGATGCGTACAAAAAAGCAGGTAAGAGCCGTAACGAGTTTTTACATGCCATCGCCAAATGCAAGGGCTTTTACGTCCCGACACTGTACGACGTTACCTACAACGAGGACGGCACCATTGGGGCATATACCCCACGATACGATGATCTGCCCGCAAAAATTGAAAAGCGGATTATGAAAGACCTGGACGCCGCATACTACCCCGAAAAGATGATCGTTCCCTTTATGGAAATCGTCCATGACCGTGTTACACTGGAACTCTTCCGTGGTTGTATCCGCGGCTGCAGATTCTGTCAGGCAGGCATGGTCTATCGTCCCGTACGGGAACGTAGCGTCCCTCAATTAAAGCATCTGGCAGAGTGTCTGCTGAAGAATACAGGGTATCAGGAACTGTCCATGTCCTCTTTAAGTACCAGCGACTATTCCGACTTAAAGGGCCTGACCGACGCCTTAATCGAAGTGTCCCAAAAAACCGATACCAACCTGGCAATCCCCTCGATGCGGGTCGACTCCTTCTCTCTGGAACTGATGGAAAAAATCCAGCAGCTCCGCAAAGGAAGTCTGACTTTTGCCCCCGAGGCAGGAAGCCAAAGAATGCGCAATGTGATTAATAAAAACGTTACCGAGGAAGACCTTGTACGCTCGGTTTCGATGGCTTTTAACGGCGGTTATAGTGCAGTAAAACTCTATTTTATGATCGGTCTCCCCACCGAAAACGACGATGATATCCGCGGCATTGCCGACCTTTCCCGCCTGGTGGTCCGCGAATACTTTAAAGTCCCCAAAGAGAAACGAAGCCCCGGTCTACGAGTCACTGCAAGCGCCTCGGCTTTTGTACCAAAACCCTTTACTCCCTTCCAATGGCAACCCCAGGACTCGGTTGAAGAATTTCGCAGAAAACAGGTGCTTCTCCGATCTTCTCTGACCGATCGTCAAGTAACCCTAAACTGGCATGACGCCGAGGTCAGTTCGTTAGAAGGTGTCTTTGCCCGTGGCGACCGAAAACTGGGCAAGGTGTTGCTCGCCGCCCACCGCAACGGCTGCAAGTTTGATGCCTGGGCAGAATACTTTGATTACAAACGTTGGATGGAAGTGTTTGAAGAATGCGGCATTGACCCTGCTTTCTACAACCAGCGAGAACGCTCTTACGATGAGATTTTGCCTTGGGATATCCTGGATATCGGTGTTACCAAAGCTTTCCTTCGCAATGAAAACGAACGCGCAAAAGCCGGCGTCACCACAAAAAACTGTCGTGAACAGTGCGCCGGTTGCGGAATGAATAAGTTTACGGGAGGCCTTTGCCATGATTAAGTTACGACTTGCCCTTGCCAAAACCGAAGAGGCTCGTTACACCTCCCACTTGGACAGTATGCGAATGATGACCCGCGCCATCCGCCGTTGCGGGCTTCCCATCGCCTATACCAACGGGTTTAATAAACATCCCATCTTGTCCTTTTTACTCCCCCTTTCCATGGGCATTACCAGCGATTACGAACCGGTTGACCTGGCTTTTGAAGACGGAGCCGAGGTAGAAACCGTTAAAACGGCTTTGTCGAATGTTTTACCAAACGGTTTTCACATCACCGACATTGGCGAGATCGGCTGTACCGTCAACGACGTTTACGCCGCCGAGTACCATATTCAGTTTTTCTTTGAAGAAGGTAAAAACGGTGATGCCATCCCTGCTCTACTGGCTGCTAACCTCCCCCTGATGGTGGGGTAAAAATCCAAAAAAGGGATGAGCCGGATAGACATTCGACCCATGATTTTAAGTACTCAATGGGACACCGAAACAAACACTTTGAAGGCGGTCTTATCCTGCGGCACGGAAAAGAACTTAAACCCTTCTCTCCTTGTCCAGGCGTTGACCGAAGCAAATTCTGACGTTGCACCGCTTTATTTCAAAGCCCATCGTGCAAAGATCCTGACACAAAACAATATTGCAATCATCAAATAAAAAGCGGACATTTTGTCCGCTTTTTTGTAAGGTTTTTCCCTAAAATCCGTCTTTGTTTTTAGAGGAGGGAAAGAATATGACAGATTCAAAAATTATCGAACTGTATTGGAACAGGCAGGAGAGTGCCATTTCCGAAAGCAACCTGAAGTATGGGCATTACTGCCGCAGCGTTGCTTATAACATCTTACGCAACCGGGATGATGCAGACGAATGTGTTATCGACACCTGGCTAAACGCTTGGAACGTGATTCCGCCCCATCGTCCGACAAAGCTAAGGTTCTTTTTTGCTAAAATCACACGCAACCTGGCCATTGATCGCTGGCGTAAAACCATCTCCGAAAAGCGAGGCGGCACCGAAATAAACTTGGTGTTGGACGAGCTGGGAGAATGTATCTCACCCGGAGAAACGGCAGAAGAAGCCTATTTTGCAAAGGAACTGGGGGCGTGTATCAATCGATTTTTGTCACTCCAAAAAAAGCGGGAAGCAACTGTTTTTGTGCTGCGGTATTTCTATGCAAAATCGATTTCCGAGATTGCAAAACTCCAAAAGTTGTCCGAATCAAACGTTTCGGTCATTTTGTCTCGTACTCGCCAAAAACTCCGTGAGCATTTAAAAAAGGAGGGCTTTGAACTATGAATATGCAACTTTTAGAATCGTTATCCTACATAGACGACCGTTTCCTTGAAAATTGCGAAAAGAAGCCAGCCAAGCGCATTGCCCTTTCTGTTGCGGCGTGTCTAGTGATGGTTGCGCTCGGGTTAGGTCTTTTCTTCCATCAGCCGCCCGATCCGACAATCGATATTCTGACTTTATACCCTGCCGAACAGTTTGTTATCACCTATAACCAGGTGGACGAAAACAGTTTTCACGGAGACCGCGCAATGAAGTATTTCGCCCTTTTTGCCGAACCGCTGTCCTCTGAGAAAGTTGACGAACTGCTTCCCCTTCTTGCGGACGACACCACAGTGCGATGGGGCCACGCCTCCTTTCTGATGGGTACAGGTGAAGTCGAAATGGCAGACCTGACGTTGACCAAACCATCGCTTCCGCAAGTGCAGGTTCGTTTAATGAAGCGTAATCTGTTCCTGCACAACTTTGACGAGATAACGCCTTCACGCATTGCAGGCGAAAATGGTATTGATGTATATGCAATCGAAGAGCGTAGCGACAAAGGAATTGCACTGAGCATCTCCTTCTGTTTAAACGAAAAAATGTATGTAAATATCAACAGCTTTACGCAGTCAGAAACAGAAGACGAAACCAAACGTTGGTTACAAGATATCGTAGCGGCATACGTCCTTCGCGGACGGGAATTGACCATTGAAGGCATTTCTCCGCAAAAAGATTGGACTGTATACTTTATCGATAAAGAGCTGACTTTCGAAGAAGCAAAAAAGGACCGTCAGTTTGGCAAGTATTTCCTGCAGGAAGCACCTGACGGGTTTGTAAAAGAATCCTTCAACCGCACGCAGCATCCCAACATCGGCAACGTCCTTTTGGGACTGTGGTATAAAGACTTGAACGAACTGCGCTGGGAGGTCCGTTTTCTGAACAAAAACGATGAAAGACGAATTGTAGCACCGTCAGAAAAAGAAAAATACGACCTTTCCCTCTACCCCATCCCGCGAGCCGACTCGGTTCCCGAAAATTTACGGGAGGTCGTTGATAACCCGATTTTCCGCGCGAAAGACCTGACCCTCGACTTGGTACAAGCGCGGGCCTACAGTGTCTCGGATGCAGGCGACGTAGACGGACCCAGAATGCATTTTTCGGTGTTGTATGACGATAATTTCCTGGTTGAAGTTTCTGCTAAGGGCATTTCGCCCGAATGGGTATACCAACAATTAAAAGCAATATACACATAACAGACCTACCGAAAAAGAAGCGTGACAAAACTGTCACGCTTCTTTCTAATCCGTAAGTAAAAACATTAAGTCGGCTTTAACGGCTCTCTTTAACTTATAAGCCGCAAAAAAACAGATAACCGACCGCAATCATTGCAAGATAATCTTTCTCATCCTGCTGAAAAAGCAAAATCAGCAAAAGAATCAACAGAATATCATCCAGACCAAAGCGATCAAAAAAGGAAAACGCCGACGGCTCGGCGCATGATGCGGCAGGAAGAATGGTCGGGACAGACTCCTCTTTTTCGTGCAAACAGTAGTTTTTATACAGACGAGTCACCTCCAAACATTTTTAAGAGGTCAAACACCTGGGTCAGACTTAAAATACTGACGGCATCTTGGACTTTACTTCGCCGTTTTTCGTTCAGATAAGGCCGAAGCGCAAGGAGCAAATCACCGGCAGGCGTACGTCTGCCCCCCAGCAATTTAGACAAATCGCCCATGCCGCTCGGCCGTGCAGATGCCCCGCTTCCTTTTAAACTTTCGAGCAGTTTGGTAAGTGAATCAGTCATTTTTACCTCTTTAAAAATTCAATGATCGAATCAACAATCCCCGTATTTCGTTGTAACAGATCCCGTAATTCAGGATTAGAAGATATTTTTTGAAACGCGGCTGCAATTTCTGCCTCTGAAAACCGCCCCTGAAATCGACTTAGGTCGCCGCCGTCAATCAGCTTTTTGATTTGCTTGCCGCCGTCAGAATCCAAAATTTCCTTTACCGTTTCCTGGGTTTCCTGATTCGTTTGATTCATAAAATCTCGCAGCAACAGACTCATCCTTTCTTTGTGTTACTACAAGTATATGAATAACAAAATTGAAATGTGCAAAAAAACACCCGCCTGATGGCGGGTGTCTTATCACGATGCGTTTGCATCACGGTAAATCAGCTTCGGTTTTTCTTTTTTGTCGACACAAGCAGCAGTGATCACGCACTTTTCAACATTGGTGCAAGATGGAATCTCGTACATAACATCCAGCATCAATTCTTCTAAAATCGAGCGAAGACCACGGGCCCCGGTATCTAAGTCGATGGCACGTTGAGCGATTGCCGAAACAGCTTCGTCCTCGAACTCCAAGGTAACACCGTCCATTTTGAGTAACGCAGCATACTGCTTTAAAAGAGCGTTCTTGGGTTCTGCCAAGATACGGGTCAAGGCTTCTTTGTCCAAAGATTCCAGAGTCACGGTAAACGGAACACGACCGACAAACTCCGGAATCAAGCCGTACTTTAACAGATCCTGAGGCAGAACGTTTGCAAACAGCTCGCCGATATTCCGATCTTTACGACTTTGAACCTCGGCACCAAAGCCAAGATTCTTTTTACCGATACGTTGTTCTACAATTTTATCCAGGCCTTCAAATGCGCCGCCGCAAATGAAAAGGATGTTGGTAGTATCGATGGTAATGAACTCCTGATGAGGATGCTTTCTTCCTCCTTGAGGCGGCACCGAAGCCACCGTTCCTTCCAGAATCTTTAACAGCGCTTGCTGTACACCCTCGCCGCTGACATCACGGGTAATAGAAGGATTTTCTGATTTTTTTGCGATCTTGTCAATCTCGTCAATATAGATGATACCGCGTTCAGCCGCTTCTACATCATAATCGGTTACTTGCAAGAGTTTAAGCAAAATATTTTCTACATCCTCACCCACATAGCCGGCTTCGGTCAAAGTGGTCGCATCTGCGATGGCAAAAGGAACTTGTAAGATTCTCGCCAACGTTTGCGCCAAAAGGGTTTTGCCGCAACCGGTGGGACCAAGCATTAAAATATTGCTTTTTTGTAGCTCTATATCATCATCGGTGCCGTGTTCAATCCGCTTGTAGTGATTGTAAACGGCAACAGACAACACCTTTTTAGCTTGATCCTGCCCGATGACATATTCATCTAAAATCTGTTTGATTTCCCGGGGAGACGGGAGTTCAGAAAGTTTGGGAAGATCCTCGTGCTGTTCAAACTCTTCGTCCAGAATATCCATACAACGGTCTACACAAGCGTCACAAATGCAAACACCGTCAGGACCGCTTAGCAAACGGTGCACCTCGTTTTCGGTCTTGCCGCAAAAAGAGCACCGTAGCAGTTTTAAATCGTCAAAAATTGCCATATATCCTCCGGAATTACAGGCGTTTTTCCATTACGCGGTCAATCAGACCATATTCTTTTGCCTCTGCCGCCGACATGAAAAAGTCACGTTCTGTATCGCGGTCAATGATTTCCAGCGGTTTTCCGGTACGCTCACTTAAAATCTGATTCAGAGTCTTACGCATACGGATAATACGGTCGGCGTGGATTTTAATGTCCGTTGCCTGACCTTGGGTGCCGCCGAGAGGCTGGTGGATCATAATCTCGCTGTTAGGCAGAGCAAATCGTTTTCCTTCAGCTCCTGCCGCCAGTAAGAATGCACCCATACTTGCAGCCATACCAACACAAATGGTCGAAACATCCGGCTTGATATACTGCATCGTATCATAAATAGCCATACCGGCGGTAATAGAACCGCCGGGGCTATTAATGTAAAGGTGAATGTCTTTATCCGGGTCCTCGCCCTCTAAAAACAATAACTGGGCAACAACCAGGCTTGCGGTAACATCGTTTACCTCATCGCTTAAAAATATAATTCTGTCTTTGAGCAAACGAGAGAAAATGTCATAAGACCGCTCTCCGCGATTGGTCTGCTCTACAACAACCGGAACTAAACTCATGAGAATTCCTCCTCAAATGAACTCCCTGTTACTCGGCTGCTTCTTCCTTTTTAGCAGTCTTCTTGGCAGGGGCTTTTTTAGGTGTAGCTTCGCCCGTTTCTTCAGACTTTGCAGTCGTCTTTTTAGCGGTAGTGGTAGTTTTCTTAGCTGCGGGTTTTTTAGCTGCAGGTTTCTTTTCTTCAGTAGCCTCTTCAGCAGCTTCTTCCTTCTTGGCACGGGGCTTGGTCAAAGAAGCTTCCTTTACCAGCATCTCGACCGTCTTGTGCATAACAACATCACGCTTTAAGTCGTCAGCAGGAACAGCCTTCTTCACAACGTCAACTTCTACGCCGTACATTTCAGCCATTTTTCCGAATTCAGCGTCCAGATCCTCATCAGTTGCTTCAATTCCTTCAGCCTTAGCGATGGCTTCCAGTACCAGCTGAGTCTTAACCTGAGCTTCAGCGGAAGGCGCAGTTTGTGCACGGAAGTCTTCCATCGAACCCCCGGTCAGTTCCAAATACTTCTCGAAACTAAAGCCCTGAGAAGACAAACGCATATTGTACTCCTCGATCGTTTGGTCGATTCTGTCATCGATCATAACCTTGGGAATGTCAACTTTGGCGCCGTCAACAACCTTCTCGACAACCAGACCTTCCTGTTCTGCACGGGCCTGATCCTTGGCACGGGCAGTCAACTTCGCCTTAACATCAGCTTTCAGTTCGTCTAAAGTGTCAAATTCACTGACATCTTTTGCAAATTCATCATCCAGAGCAGGCAGTTCTTTCATGGTAATCTTGTGAATCTTAACCTTAAAGACTGCAGCCTTACCAGCCAGTTCTTCTGCATGGTATTCGGTGGGGAAAGTAACATTGACGTCGACTTCTTCACCCAGTTTCTTACCGATCAACTGATCTTCAAAACCGGGGATGAACTGACCACTGCCGATTTCCAAGGGATGCATCTCGCCCTTGCCGCCGTCAAAAGGAACACCATCAACAAAACCTTCATAGTCGATGGTTGCAGTATCACCTTTTTTAATAGCGCGGTCTTCTACCGTAACGACGCGGCCGTTACGTTCACGCATCTGCTCGATTTCGGCTTTAACCTGAGCGGCAGTAACGCTATGCTCAACCTTCTTTACAGAAACACCCTTGTACTTGCCCAGTTCAACTTCGGGCTTAACAAAAACTTCTACGGTCAGGACAAGGCTCTTGTCGTCGTTGAATTCCTTGATATCAACTTCAGGCTGACCAACGGGCTCAATACCGGTCTCGTTAATAGCAGCAGCATAAACCTCGGGGAAGAGCAGGTTGATTGCTTCTTCGTAGAACACACCTTCGCCATAGTACTTCTCGACCATAAAGCGGGGCGCCTTACCCTTACGGAAGCCGGGTACGGTGAACCGATTGGCCATCTTTATGTATGCCTTCTGGATTCCTTCCTGAAATTTCTCAGAACTGATACCGAGTTCCAGCTTTACTTTGTTGTTTTCTAACTGTTCCATTTTTACCGACATTTTCTACAACTCCTGTTCGTCTTTTAGTATCTTCTATCTATTATACCATAATATGGCCTTTTTGCAAGAGTGAACTTAAAATTTTATTAAAACGGGCAAAAAATCTACCAAATCACAAGAAACCGGCAGGTACTGAACGCCGTTTTTGTCACCTTTGTATGCTTGGACCCCTCCCGGTCCGTGCAGATGACCGTAAGCACATACCGAAACCGGATATTGGGCAATCAGGTCGAAAAACTCCTGTTGCTGTTCGGGGGCACTTTTTAGAAAAGGTGGATAATGCATAAACAGCAAAATTTCCTTTGCCCCTTGCTCCACCCCGCTTTTCAGCGAAAGTTCCAGGCGAAGAAGTTCACGGCGATACAACCGAAGATCCTCGGGACCATCCGGGGTCAGTGCCCAGCCTTTGGTTCCGCAAACCGCCGTATCGCCAAACAAAAAGGTATTATTATGCAAAAACCGAATCGAGTTGAATTCATGCTTATGCACAAACCCGTTCAGCTTATTGGCAGTCTCCCACCAATAATCATGATTCCCCTTTGAGAGGATTTTTATTCCCGGCAAGGCGTCCAGGAACCGGAAGTCATCCTCCGTTTCTTCCAAATGCATCCCCCATGAAAAGTCACCGGGCAGGACAACGATATCCTCGTTGCCGATCGTTTCTATCCAGTTTTTTCGAAGTCGTTCTTCGTACCCCTCCCAGCGCTGTCCGAAGACAGACATAGGCTTGTCATTCCCAAAAGACAGGTGCAGGTCGGAAATGCTATAAATCGACATACGCGCCTCCTAAATCAGTTTGGGCAAAACAAAACTGTCGACTACAAACACCAAGATCAACAGAAAAACGGGCAGATTGGGAAAGCCTGTCAGCGCACCACGCAATGGCTGGTAGTCGTCCTCCACATCGGTGATACTGCGAAGTAGGCGGACTAAAATCAGACCCATAACCGACAGCAAGATCAGCAAAACGACGATGAGTGCAATCCGTCCGTGGTCCATAGCCGACTGATAAATCAGACTCCATATAATCCCCGAAAGGTTATTAAAAAAGTGTGCGATAATCCCTGCATAGATGGACCCCGTACGGATGACCACATAGGCAAAGAAAATTCCGAGAACGAAATAACCCAAGAACTGATCAACATCCAGGTGTAACAACGCAAAAAGGAATGCCGATGCAACCATTGCACGACGGCGATTGGAACGGCGGAAAGCGTTTAAGACTACGCCGCGCATTAGCAATTCCTCGAAGATGGAAGGCAACAACGCAACCGTCAGGATACTGACGAATACATTTTGGTTGATTATTGGAGTTTCGCTTTTTAAAATCATCTGCATCGGCAGGTTGACTACCTTTGCTACCATCTGCATACAAAAACCCGCAAGAGCAACCACAATGGCACAATCGGGGCGCAGAGGCTTAACCCGCAATACCTGATGCACGTTGGGACTGGCACTTCGTAGATAGTACAGCGTTGGCAACGCCACACAAAGGATTTGTGTCACCAAAGAGGCAAGCCACTCAGGTGTTTTGCCCGAAAAGAAAGTGAACAAGGTATCCAACACAAACAAGATAATAATGTGGAGTGTCGATACCAGCAAAAGCAGCCACGAAACACTTCGAACAGTAATTCGGTTATTCACAAAACATCACCTACTTATCATTGGTTTTATATAAGCCATACGGCGTAAATACATAGTCCATTCGGAAATCGCGGAAATCGGCAGGAACTTGCGGCAGGAATCGAAACGCAGAACAAATGCCACAAGAAACCCCCTTAAATCCAGAGGATAAAAATCTGTCATAGTACCCCTTTCCTCTTCCCAGACGGTTGCCGTTGGAGTCAAAAGCAAGAGCGGGAACCAACGCCAGATCAATTTCACAAACGGGTACAGACTCACCTTTTGTCGTCGCAAGTCCCAAGGCATCCCGTTCATCTGCAGTTTGCTCATATACCACAGCACACATATCTCCGTCGCAATCGTTGCAATAAGGAACACACACCCGTTTTCCATTATCCAAAAGCCATTGAATCAAAGGGGCTGTATCAGGTTCGTCCGAAAGTGCAAGGTAGCAAAATACCGTTTCCGCTTGCTGCAACTTTGCCCAAAACCGCAAAGAGGAAACCCAAGGGGTGTCCTGGTCTTTGTGATACCCGCGCATCCGTTTTCGTAATTCCGACTTATTCATACTGCATCGACACTTTCAGCCCTTTTAAATCAAAGGAAGGTCGTAATGTTTCGATCAACGAAAAAGCAAATTGGTCACTAAGTCCGGGACCGCGAGCGGTAATACGGTCGTTATCAGCGCAAACGCGTTTCTCCGAAAGGCTTGCACCTTTTAAATGTTCTTCAAAACCTGGATAACATGTTGCAGCGTAACCGTTTATAAGACCAAGTTCGCCCAAAACAGAAGGAGCGGCACAGATCGCGGCAAGAAGTATCCCCTCCTCAGCTTTTGCTTTTAAAAGAGCACATAGACCTTCGTGCTTCAAGAAATTCAGACTACCCATCCCGCCGGGCAAAATCAATGCTTCGGCATCGGAAAAGGAGCAATCCGAAAAAAGCTTATCAGCTTTTACCGTAATATCATGGGCGCCGCAAAGCATGTCACCAAACACCCCTACCGTAGTAACGGGAATACCCGCACGACGAAGAATATCAACGGTAGTTAACGCTTCTATTTCTTCAAAATTATCAATTAAAAATAAGTATACCATCATTTAATCCTTTAAATACTTTTCTCTTTTTTCAAGCATCTTGCCGCAACTCATTTTCCCTTCGGGACAAGATCCTTTGACACAAGGAGGACCTGCTTTGGCAAACAGGGTGGGCGCGACCGTTTTCACCTGTTCCAGCATCTGATCCGCAACGGCACGAATTTCCCATTGTGCTCTTTCGCAACAACGATGGGCAAAGAAATTGTAAAGGCTACGCACATTCATCGTGACGATCAACTTGGTTTCACAGGCGTTAGGGAGAACATAGCGAGCATCTTCGATCGCTTTCTTTTCTGCGGCAGAAGGAGCCATTGACAATTCGTGCACTGCCCGTAAAGACTCGGTTAAACGGGCATACGCTTCGTTGATGTCCTCCATTGTTTTGCGGTAAAGAGCAAGGGTTTGGGGATCTTTTGCAATCTCGGGAGGCGTTATGTACTCAAAAGTCCCTTCGTTCACATAGCGCTGAGACTTCACACTGTAGCTTGCAATGCGATGGCGGGTTAACTGTGCCAGTAAACTCCGCGAAACACCTTCCAAGCCAAAGGTGAAGCTGACATGCTCCAAAGGACTTTCGTGACCCATGCTCATCAGCATTTGCAAAAATTTTTCCGTTTTTTCGGGGGTCAACTGTTCCATTACACCCTGCACTCCTGCGTTGGAGTAGCACATCTTAGCAGCGGCGGCAACCAGTTTTTCGGGTTCCGGCGTATGCGCCAGAAGTTCAACTTTCACATTCATTTTTCACCCTCCCTTTCATGATCCGATTCATAACAATGACCAAAGCAAAATGAGGCAAAGACATCATCCGACCGATGCGGGACGGTTGTTTGCACAACCGATAAAACCATTCCAATCCAAGTCTTTGAAAAATCACCGGAGCACGTTTGACCGTTCCGGCAAAAACGTCCAAACTTCCGCCTAATCCCATCATTAGTTTGCAGTTCAAGCGATTGCGATAGTCCACGGCAAACCGTTCCTGCTTGGGAGAACCCAGGCAGATAAACAACAGGTCGGGGGATAACCGGGCAATCTCGGAAACAATCGGTTCTGCGTCATTAAAGTAACCATCGTGAGTACCAAGAATCCTGATGTTCGGATATTTAGCCTTAATATTTTCCGCAGCCAAATCAGCCACGCCCGGCTTTCCGCCCAATAAGTACAAAGAGTGTTCCCCGTTTTGGATCCGTTCCAGCAAAGCGCAGGCAGTGTCAAATCCCGGAACCCGCTCTTTGACCGAATCACCCATGATTTTAGAAGCATAGACCACACCAATTCCGTCGGGTGTCAGTAAATCCGCCTGAGCAAGAAGCTGATGCAATGCCTCGTCTTTTCTGGCAGACATTAAAATCTCGGGGTTGGGGGTAAAAATAATATGCGGTTTTGTGTCGGATAAAAATTCGTAAGCACGATCCACCGTTTCGGCGAAAGAAAGTTTGCTGATCGGCAGACCAAAAATGCGGATACTCGGTGCTGTCAAAAGTCACCACCCCATTCTTTTATTTTTTCGGTAGAATAAGCGTCTCGCGCGGCGAGACGGCGAATTTTCAATAAAGTAAAAAGACCCGAAAGGGAAAATAAGGTCCCAAACTTTTGTTCTGTTTCTCTTGTCACAGACGAAACCGCAATCGGGGTAACGTCAAATTCACGGGCAAGATAGAGCAGTTCGGTATCAAACCCCAAGGAATTGGTTCTCGTTTTCGGTACGGCAGCACGAACAAAGGAGCCAGAAAGGCATTTCGTTCCGCAAGAAACCCGTGAAATGCCCAACAGCGCGGAAGCAAGATGGCGGTGTCGGGTTGTGGAAAGTCGACGGTAATAACCGTTAAAAGAGGTTGACGGCGGAGTAAACACGAAGGGGGTATCGGTATCTCTTGCAGTCTTCACCAACGCCTCGATAACCGTAGGCGAAACCGATAAATCCGCATCAAACAAAATAACATAATCGCAAGGACTAATATGTTCACATCCATAGCGAACGGCGCCCCCGCGACCGTGATGTTGAGCAAAGGAATAAACGCGCAATGACGGAAACGGAAGTTCTTTGAGAATGTCAAGCGTTCCGTCTTCGCTGGCATCATCAATAACGATGATTTCAAAATTACTAAAATGGCTTTCCAGGTAGCTGTTTAATTCAAACAAGGCGGTTGCAATCCGCCGTTCTTCGTTATAAATCGGTACGATCACCGAAATATCCAAGACAATCCCCCCGCTCTGGTGCAGGATTATTGTCTGTATTGGAAAGACATTTTATTCGTTGGCTTCAATCATCTGGAGCACTTCTCCCCAGTACAAATCCCCTGATACAGTCAGGCGGGTTAGGGGAACGTTCCCTTCGGACGGGCGATTGACACCCTTGTCGGTTACTTTCATTGTCATGCGGTATCCCGCCAGTTTTGCCAGGCGTTGCACATAATCGGTATAAGAACCGTAAGGGAAGGCAAGATAACGGCACTCTGTTCCCAGATTCCGTTCAATGGCGTTGCGGGAGCAGACCATTTCAGCTAATGCGTGTCGCAACTCTAAAGTAGAAAGGTCTTGATGGGATTTGGTATGGCTCTGGATACTGATGAGCCCCGAATCCACCATCTCTCTCGCCTGTTCCCAGGAGAAATGCTGATAGGTGACATTTTCATTCTCAACGCTGTCGGTTATCACGAAAATAGTCGCCTTCATTCCCAAGGCTTTCAAAACGGGAAAAGCGTACAAATAGTTTCCCAGATACCCGTCATCAAAGGTAATGATAATGGGTTTTTGCGGCAAGGGTTTCCCATTGGTGATATGATCGTAATAATCATCCAAAGTAATCGTGCTGTAACCTGCACCGGAAAGGGCAATCATATGCTGACGAAACCGATTTAAAGTTGTAAATAAAGTGGGGTCAACGTCGGAATAATCTGCCACTTCATGATACAGTAAAACCGGCACCGTCTTTTCTTTTTGGGGTGTTTCGGCAACGGCTGTTACACAAATGCCAAAAACCAAAAACACAGCCAGAAAAAGGCAAAACAAACAATATCTTTTCATACTTACTCCGTTGGGAAAAAGCGTTGTAATAACTGTTCCCGTGCTCTTTGTTCAAAGGTGTTGTCCAGTTGGGAAAGGGTCACCGAACCGTAACGTTTCGAAAGCGATGCAATCAGCAACTCGTCCGCCAACTCAGGCGCTTTTGCCAATAAAGGGCCATGCAGATAAGTGCCGATAACGCCGTTATAGCGACAGCCTTCGTAACCGCCTTCATCATTGCCAAATCCCAAAAGCACCTCGCCCAAAGGCGGTAAGGCGCCGATTTCAGCGCGTCCGTCATGATTTTCAAAGCCAATATAAACATGATCACCGTCGCGGATCACTGCATTACCGATAAAACGCTTTTCGGTTTTTTCAAAGCGGACCGGCAAAAGACCCAGCCCGTCTTTTTGTGTTCCGTCCGGGAAACGAATTTCCTCACCAAGAAGTTCGTATCCGCCGCCAACCGCCAAAAGCACGCCGTTTTCATCCACGTATTTTTTTAATTCTTCAAAGTCGTAAGCAGTTAATTCTGCCAATACGGCAGAAAGCTCATCAGGCTGACCGTTTCCCAAAAATACAAAGTCATAGTCCTTTGCGATAAAGCGTTGACCGTATGCAAGGGCAGTGACCTTTACATCGATCCCGCGTCTTTTGGCACGATCGCATAATATGGCTACGTTTCCGTAGTCACCGTTTAAGTTTAAAAGTTGGGGATAGAGATGACAAATACGAAGTTCCATAATTTCCTCTTACCACATTTTCTTAAGATAACCCTTTTTATACAAGAAACGTCTGAATTCGACCATTGCCGAATAGGTTGCCAACAGATACACTTTCGGGAAGGCAGTCTTGTTTAAAATGGCATCTAAAACATCTTTGTATTCTTCGCAAAGAACAAACTTTTCAGTGTTCAAGCCCGCAGTCTGAAGACGGATTGCCATATCATAAAGGCGGGTCCCGCCCACCAAAACTTTGTCCGGATTCATTTTGGAAAGAGCCTCGAAATCGGCGTCATAAATCCAGGAAACGTCAGTTCCATCCCCCAGTCGGTCATTCAGTAAAACGGCTAACGAGGATGTGTCCTGTTCTAAGACCACTGTCTTAATCGCCTCACTACACCCTGCAGGGTTCTTCACCAGAATGACGCGAACTTGCTTATCGCCGATCCCGATGATTTCCTGACGACCAAAGCGACTTTCCTGAACAGACAGGCTTTCGGCAATCACATCGGACGGTACGCCTAATTCAGCGGCACAAGCAAAAGCACAGAGACCGTTATAAAGGTTATAAAGCCCTGCCTGGCTGACCGTGACCGCCTGTCCGTTAATAACGGCGTCACTGGCATCGGCACGAAGCTGGGTCAATTTTTCTACACGATACTGAAGAACGGGGCGTTTTAAAGAACATTGTTCACAGCAATAATCGCCCAAATTACCGTAAACGACAGAATTATAAGTGAGCGTATTTCCGCACTCGGGGCAAAACCGACCTTCGGTCCCTGTAGAATCGCAGGAACCGGCATCATCAAAGCCGTAATAAACCGTCTCGTTTTCGAAAGATTGATTCAGCATGGGTAGGTCGCCGTTTAAAACCAATTTGCTTTCAGGAGCGTTGGAAAACGCCTGAAAGATTAAATCACGGGTTCTTTCCACTGCACCAAAGCGGTCTAACTGGTCACGAAAAATGTTTGTAACAGCGATGATAACAGGATTCAAGTCGGCGCTGACACGCGGCAAATAAGCCTCGTCCACTTCCAAAACGGCAAAAGCGTGTTTACGGGAATACCGATAATTCTGCAGAAAACAAGTGACCAGACCCGCTTTTAAGTTAGCGCCGCTGCTGTTATTGATCGCCGTATGCCCATTATGTTTTAAAATCTGTTGAATCATTGCCGCAGTAGTGGTTTTTCCGTTAGTTCCCGTTACGGCAACCACACGGTAATTTGCGGCCAAATACCTTAAAATTTGCGGACAAAGGCGCAACGAAATCTCGCCCGGCAGATTGGTACCGCCACCCAGGATACCCGTCAACCATACCAAAAGCCTGCCAATCCAAACGGATAATATCTTACGGATGACAGCCATCCCCTTTCAATTATTCTTCGGCAATTGTAACCGTAGCAATCTTCTGCTCGGTAACAGGTCGGTCTGCAAAACCGGTAGGAGTCGTTGCAATTTCGTCCACCGTTTCCAAGCCTTCAAATACCATACCAAAAGCGGCATACTGACCGTCCAGATGAGGTGCGTCCTGGTGCATAATAAAGAACTGCGAACCTGCGGAGTCGGGATCCATCGCACGCGCCATCGAAACAACACCACGCACATGCTTCAAATCGTTAGAATAGCCGTTGGCAGAAAATTCACCGGGGATACAGTATCCGGGGCCGCCCGTTCCGCTGCCGTTGGGGCATCCGCCCTGAATCATAAACCCTTCGATAACACGGTGAAAAATCAGACCGTTATAAAAGCCTTCTTCTGCCAGTTTGATAAAGTTTTTAACCGTCAAAGGTGCTTTGTCGGGATACAGTTTAAACTTAATCTGTTTCCCGTTCTCCATGGTAATCGTTGCAGTTGTCATTGTATTTCCTCCTTTAGCTTTTCGCTTTGAGCGGCAAGCGTCAAAGCGTCCATAATTTCGTCCAATTCGCCGTTTAAAATCGATTCAATGCGGTGCAAGGTCAGACCGATACGGTGATCGGTCACACGACCTTGCGGGAAGTTGTAGGTACGAATTCGTTCACTTCTGTCGCCCGTTCCCACCTGACTTTTACGATCCTTGGCAATCGCTTCGTTTTGTTGGGACTGCAACAGATCATAAAGGCGTGAGCGCAGAATTTTCATTGCTTTGTCCTTGTTTTTATGTTGGGACTTTTCGTCCTGACAGGAAACCACCAACCCCGTGGGAAGATGGGTAATCCGTACGGCAGAGTCAGTGGTATTAACACACTGACCGCCGGGGCCGCCTGCGCGGAACACATCAACACGAATGTCGTTTTGATTGATCTCCACCTCTACGTCCTCTACTTCCGGTAAAACCGCAACCGTTACGGTTGAGGTGTGAATCCGCCCACCCGATTCGGTTTCGGGAATACGCTGAACGCGATGAACACCGCTCTCGAATTTCAGTCTGCTGTAAGCGCCGCTTCCCTCGATAGAGAAAGAGATCTCTTTATAGCCGCCTATATCGGTCATGTTGGAATTCATCGTCTCGACCTTCCAGCGTCGCATTTCGGCATACATGCTATACATTCTAAAGAGCTCGGCGGCAAACAAAGCCGCTTCGTCCCCACCTGCACCACCACGAATTTCCACAATAACGTTCTTGTCATCGTTGGGGTCTTTCGGCAACAGGAGGATTTTCAGCTCTTCTTCGGCAGTGCGTACTGTTTCCTGAGCCATCTGCAATTCTTCCTGTGCCAGTTCCCTTAACTCACGGTCGTCGGCGTCAGCAATCAACTGAGTGGCTTCCTCTACCGTTTGCAGGGCGTTCCGATATTCTCGGTATTTCTCTACAATCGGAGAAAGGTCCGCATGTTCTTTCATCAATTTGCGCCAGGTATCCTGATCAGCGATAACGTCAGGATCACTGATTTTCTCGCCGATTTCGGTAAATCGACTTTCTAAAAAGTCCAGTTTGCTCAGCATGACTAACGCCTCATTTCAGGTTCAGTTCGTTACGACTTGCAGCCTTTAGATACTCGTTAATAAAGCCGTCCAAATCACCATCCATAACCGCGCCGATGTTACCCGTTTCAAAGCTGGTACGGTGGTCTTTAACCATACTGTACGGATGGAAAACATAGGAACGAATCTGGCTGCCCCAGGCAATTTCCTTTTGGACACCCTTAATATCCTCAATCTTTTCTTTGTTTTCCCGTTCCTTGATTTCAACCAGTTTCGAGATCAGCATCTTCATTGCCATATCACGGTTTTTGTGCTGAGAACGCTCGTTCTGGCAAGCGACAACCACACCCGTAGGAATATGAGTGATGCGGATTGCGGATTCGGTCTTATTAACGTGCTGACCGCCCGCACCGCTGGAACGATAGGTATCAATTTTCAAATCATCGGGATTGATTTGGATGCCGTCATCGTCGTTGATTTCAGGCATTACTTCCAGGGAAGCAAAAGATGTGTGCCGCCGCCCTGATGAGTCAAAGGGTGAAATTCGAACCAGGCGGTGGACACCCTTTTCGCCACGGGTATACCCGTAGGCATTTAACCCTTCGATTAAAATGGTAGCGCTCTTGATTCCTGCTTCGTCACCGTCTAAGTAGTCAATGGTCTGAACACGGAAACCGCGGCGTTCTGCCCAACGCATATACATCCGCAACAACATCTGCGCCCAGTCCTGCGCCTCGGTGCCGCCTGCACCCGCATGGAAGGATAAAATTGCGTTGTTCTTATCATATTCGCCCGACAGCAACGTTTCGATACGAAGATCGGAAAACGCCTGACAAAGACTCTCATAAGTTTCTTTTGCTTCTTCATAAACCGAATCGTCTTCCATTTCAATTCCCAGTTCAACCAAAGTTAAGGCATCTTCCCACCCCTGTTTCAAACTGGTGAAACGACCGATCTTATCACGATATTGCTTGATTTGTTGCATCAATTTTTGGGATTCTTCAGGATTGTTCCAAAGATCGGGACTCTCCAGAAGTTCCTCCAGCCTTTTGACTTCGGCCTCTGCTGCATCTAAGTTAAAGTGAATCCCTCAAATCCATCATATCGTTTTGCATTGCATTTAAGGAAAGTCGCAATTCGTCTAACTCTATCATGTTCTCACATCCTTAATAAAATTTAAATGTTATCTACCGCAACATTTTTTATATTTTTTACCCGAACCGCAAGGGCAGGGGTCGTTACGACCAACTTTGTTTTCCACTTGACGGGGTTGCTCACGCGTCACGTTACCATCGCCGTGGTTGGCGCTGGTTCTCATCTGACGGCGGTTCATCACCCGTTCCCCTACCGTGACGTGGAATAAATACATGACCGTTGCTTCTTTGATGCTGTCAACGGTTTCGTCGTACATTCGCTCGGTTTCCATACGGAACTCTACAACGGGGTCGTGTTGTGCAAAAGCGCGCAAACCGATACCCTGCTTTAAGTGGTCTACGTTGTCAAGGTATCCCACCCATTTTTCATCTACGAAACGAAGCAACAACTGCCGTTCCACTTCACGGAACACGTCAGTGGTGACCGCTTCCTCGATTTTGGAAAGACGGCTAAGTGCCAATTCGGTCAACTGATCGGTAACCATCTCAGGAGTCAGATCATCCAGTTCGTCTTTTGAATAGCAGAGTTCACCGGGGGCCAAGAAGAAACTGCCGAAATAGTGGCGCAGACTCTCCCAATCCCATTCCTCGGCATAAGGACTGACTGCCGCGTGACGGATGACGGCATCGGAAACCACAGACCTTAACATTCCCAGTATCGATTCATGCATATCCAAGCCGTCCAGTACTTGCTGGCGCTGGGCATAGATGATCTTACGCTGTTCGTTAATGACATCATCGTATTGCAAAACATTCTTACGAATGTTGAAGTTTCGTTCCTCGATCCGTCTTTGGGAGTTCTCGACAGCGGTAGAAATCAGTCGGATGTCAATGTTCTGGTCCAGTTTTCCGTCCTGGGTAATAAAAGCACGAAGCCGCTGGAACTGCGGACCGCCGAACAAACGGAATAAATCGTCTTCGAAAGAAACATAAAAGCGGGTTACGCCCAGGTCTCCCTGGCGTCCTGCACGACCGCACAACTGATTGTCAATGCGACGGTTTTCGTTACGCTCGGTACCGATGACACACAAGCCACCTGCTTTCAGTACCTCTTCCGCCTCTACCGCCACGATTTTTTTATACTCCGCCAAACGCGTACGGTAAAGTTCGCGGGCAGCAAGAACGGTCTCGTCAGCTACATCCGCATAGCTGGTTGCCGCCTCAATCACAGCATCTTCGTAGCCCTCTTTTTTCAGGTCCTTACGCGCCATAAAATCGGCGTTACCGCCCAGAATGATATCCGTACCGCGACCCGCCATATTGGTCGCAATGGTAACGGCACCTTTTCGCCCCGCCTGAGCAATAATCTCAGCTTCTTTGGCATGGTTTTTGGCGTTCAGCACATTATGAGGAACGCCAGCCTTTTTAAACAGCGTGCTGAAAATTTCGGAGGATTCAACCGAAGTGGTACCGACCAAAATCGGTTGTCCCGCGGCGTGACGCTCCTGTACATCTTTTAAGACGGTGGCGTATTTCTCTTTCAGATTGGGGCACAAACAGTCAGGCAGGTCCTGGCGCACCATCGGCTTGTTGGTGGGAATGGTAACAACATCCAAACGATAGATCTCGCGGAATTCCCGCTCTTCGGTCTGAGCAGTACCTGTCATACCCGACAGTTTGGCAAACATACGAAAATAGTTTTGTAAGGTGATGGTCGCCATGGTGCGGCTTTCGTTTTCCACCTTCACCCGCTCTTTTGCTTCAATGGCCTGATGCAAACCATTACTGTAACGGCGCCCCGGCATCAACCGACCGGTGAAGCTGTCAACAATAATAACCTCACCGTCCTGGATCACATAGTCGCGGTCCTTGACCATCGTACCGTGGGCTTTGATGGCCTGGTTAACGTGGTGGGATAAGGTCATATTCTCCATATCCGACCAGTTTTCGACTCCAAAACATTCTTCTGCCTTGCGGATACCGTTCAATGTCAGCGTTGCGGTACGTGCCTTTTCGTCCACGATATAATCCGCATCGGTTTCGGCATCCATATCCGTTTTGCGATCAGCCTCTTTGATGCGAAGAACTTTCAGGCGCTTAACAAACGCTTCCGCCCGCTCGTACAGATCGCTGGATTCGTCGCTCATACCCGAAATAATCAGCGGGGTTCGGGCTTCATCAATCAGAATGCTGTCCACTTCGTCGATAATGGCGAAATTATGACCACGTTGCACCTGTTCTGCCTTAGAAAAAGACATGTTGTCACGAAGATAATCAAACCCAAATTCATTATTGGTACCATAGGTAATATCGGCATCATAAGCGGCTTTTCTCGATTCAGGGGGAACCTCTTTGGTAACCAACCCCACGCTTAATCCCAAAAAGCGGTAGAGTTTTCCCATCCACTCACTGTCACGCCGCGCCAGATAGTCGTTGACCGTAACCACATAGACACCTTTTCCCGACAGCGCATTGAGATACACGGGGAGGGTCGCGACCAAGGTTTTGCCTTCACCGGTTTTCATTTCGGCAATGCGCCCCTGATGCAGGATGATGCCGCCGATTAACTGCACTTTAAAGTGACGCATATTCAGCACACGAGAGGCGGCCTCCCGCACCGTAGCAAAGGCTTCGGGCAGAATATCGTCCAAGGTCTCCCCTGCGGCCAAACGTTCTTTGAACCAAGGGGTTTTTGATTTTAGTTCTTCATCTGACAGTTCCCGATATACAGGCTCTAACGCCTCGATTGCAGAGACCATCGGCTGAATCCGTCGAACCTCACGGTCGCTGTAACTGCCAAACATTTTACTTGCCAGACTTTTCAGCATTTTAAACTCCTATCACTTTACTCTTACAATGGTGGCTTTTTCTCGCAACCCTGCAACGTAGTCGGCAAAGCAGTCGTTGATAATCTGCTGGCGAATTGCTTCCTTCCACGACTCATAAGAGTCGGTGATGCCGGAACCGATACGCTTAATAATATGATACCCAAAATCGGTTTTTACCAATCCGCTGACCTGGTTATCTTTCAGGTTTTTCGTTGCTTCCTCAAATTCGGTAACCATTTGACCTGCGGTAAAAGAATACCCGTCGGGGTTAGTAGCAAGACCGGGGTCCTCGGAATATTCTTTCATGAGCTTGTCAAAATCGGCGCCTTTTTTAATCTTCTCCAACACCGACTGCGCTTTCTTTTTTACAGCATTCGCATCCGTCTCGTTCATTCCCTCGGTAGAGAAAAGAATATGCTTTGCCGTCCAGTACTCCTGCTCACGGGAGGCAAGATGCTCATCATAATAGGCACGTACCGCATTATCATCGGCTGTAAAGTCTAAGGATTGTTGGAACTTATCTGCCAAGAGAAGCTGTAAACGAAGGGTTAAATAGGTCTCTTCGGTATAGCCGATTTCGTCCAGTTGCTGTTTGAAAATCTCCTCGCCCAGTGTTTGTTTTAATACAGAAATTTCCGCTGAAACTGCGGTCAATTCATCATCCGTCAATATAACTCCTGCCTCGGATGCCGCTTGGCAGATCAAGTACCGCTCGGTTACGTAAAGGTACGCCTGTTCATCCAGCTGTGCATCGGTCAGCATTTGACCCTGTCCTTCGAAATAATTTGCCATCTGTTTTTTAGCAGCTTCCACCATTTCGATATTAACCTTCTCGCCGTTAATCACCAAAGCGGTTTTCGAAGGTGTAATGTCAATCGTCCCCTTTTCGCCGTTCCATAAAACATCCATTCCCAGTTTTTCACAAACTTCGCGCAAGGGAACGTAGGTACGGTCCAAATACTCAAAATGGTCGCCCGACATATCGGCACCGTTGATGGTAATCGTGCTGGGGTTCCGCAAAACCGAAATCTGCTCAAAGATGTCGTCTGCAAAAATAGCAAAGGAGCACGTTAAAACCAAGGTGAAAACGATCCCGATGATAAAACCTTTTAAGATATTCTTCATAGTAAATTCTCCTTATTGATTAACGCCATACTCATCCCGTAAGCGGTTACGGCGAAGAATGATAAACTCGGCGGCATACGATACAAAAGCAACAAAGAACACGCCGAAAATCAGGTTGGTGTAAAAGAGCTGTTTCGAGATTTCTGCCAAACCAAACAGAAAAGCCGTGGCGACCAGCAACAGGGTCGGCATCACCGACAATGCGGCAAAACAATCGGTCAGCGCTTTGTCCTCGTCACACAAAAGGTCTTTTCTTCGTACGATACAAAGTAAGACCATCAGTGCGATGTAGATCAGCCAAATCGGTACGCCTCGCGGTAAAAAGCGAAGTTGAACCAGTTCAAGCAAACGGGTCGGTGCGCTCACGACTCGCTGAAATGAAAAACGCTCGTCAAAACTGCGGAGATAAGAGATGCTCGTTTCATAGACATTGTTTCCCACCTGCTTCAGCACAGGCCAGAACTGTTTGGGATGATTGGCGTAGTATCCCGCCAGTCGTCCGTAGTCAAAGTCGGGATAAAACGAATCGGGATTCAAGTCGTCAACCACCTCGAAATAAGGCTTGTTGGCAAAATCCGCCAATTCCTGAGGCAATCCAATTTCGTCCGTTACTGTTTGAGGTGTTTCTGCAAAGGCAAGAGTGCCGAAGAAAAACGAATTATACAGATCCTGACGGTACTGGGGCTCGGTACGAGAAAAAAGTCCGACAGTCGAAGAAACCATTAAGATCGGCACGGCCGCAATAAGCAAGATCCGTTTCCATCCGATGGGCAACAAAACCAATCGAATGCAAACAAAAACGAAGAATAAAGCCATTAGCGCCGCAATCGGTCCCAGTGTAGTAAACGCTGCGGCAAAGAGCACAAACAGCAGTGCACTCCAGATATTCTTTCGGCGAACAAACTCCAGCATTGCACCCAGTGCCATTAAAAGCAGAGGCATTGCGGCGCCTTCGATGTAAAAGGTATTGTAATAACTAAAAAACCCATAACTAACTGCAGAAAGCAAAACGAGTATCCCTGCAATCCCATTGGACAAAGGGGTTCTAAGGTTTAAGTTCCGGCCGATCAACCAAAGACCAAAGACCGAAAGCGCAACATAAACCAAAGACAAAATTCGGATATCAAATACTTCGATACCCAAAAGTTCGTACCAAAGGAAAAACAGACCTGTAAACAGCAGCTTTGCCGCGGAAAAAGGCATGCCTTCCAGCATGGCAAAGCCTGTATCGAACCCATAGGTAAGGTCACCGACACGGTACATCTTCCCTTGGGTCAAGAACCGAAAAATCTCCCCGTTATCGCGTACAAACGCAGGGAAACAGAAAAGGGTCACAAAATAGACCAAAAATGCAATTGCGGGCATCCAAACGGAAGGTTTTTTAAATCGGTTCATCGGACTCCTCCTCCAAACAAAGACTGTATACAGCACGTTTTTTTAAGCCATTGGCTTCGGCAACCGCCTTTGCGGCGTCCGACAAGGAGCAACCTTGTTTCCGCAAGACAAAAACCTGTTCGCGCAATTCTTCATCACTCAAGACGACTTGAGGTTCATCATCGGCAGTTTTCCCTTCAAGGATCAAAACAAATTCCCCTTTGGGCGGCGTTTCCCGATAAGCAGAAATGGCCTGGGAAAGGGTAGTATAGACGAACTCTTCAAACTTTTTCGTCATTTCACGGGCAAGGGTAATCCGCCGTTCACCAAAAGTTTGGTAAAGATCGGTTAAAGTATTTAGCAGTTTATGAGGAGCCTCATAAAAAATCATCGTTCGTGTTTCGTTGCGCAAGGAATCCAGATGGGCTTTACGACTTTTTTTCGTTACCGACAAAAAGCCTTCAAAGCAAAAACGTCCCGTAGGCAATCCCGATGCAACCAGGGCATTGACCATTGCACAACACCCCGGGATCGGGATGACACGAATTCCGTTATCAATGCAAAGGCGAACCAGGTCTTCCCCGGGGTCGGAAACGGCAGGGGTACCTGCATCGGTTACCAGAGCAATCGATTGCCCCTCCAACATTTTCGAAACCAGGATACGGCCTTTTTCAGCCTTGTTATGTTCAAAGTAACTGATCAAGGGTTTATGGATACCAAAATGATTTAAAAGTGTCAAGGTGCGGCGGGTATCTTCCGCGGCAATCAGGTCAACTTCTTCCAGCGTACGCAATGCACGGGCAGAAAGGTCGTCCAGATTTCCGATAGGTGTTGCACAAAGATATAAAACGCCCGACATTACGATTCACCTCTTCCATAGATTTGATTGATTTCCTCCGTGTAGGTGCCGTCGGAATTGTGTATAAATAACGGCGGAAGCACTCGTAACTGTGCTCCCCCGCCCAAAACGCCTTCCACCAAAATCAATACAGGTGGGCGGTCAAAATAAGCATGAACCATCCGCAATGTTTTCGGCTCGATACCGTATTGACGAAACGTACCAAAAACATCAGCAAGACGGTCGGGACGATGAACAAAGTACACCCGTCCTTTAGGGCAGAGTAAGTATGCAGCGGCACGAACTGCATTCTCTAAAGTGCAGGAAATCTCGTGCCGGGCGGTTGCAACCACACTATCCGGGTTCTGCAAGGCACAGCCGACCTTTACATAAGGCGGATTACAAGTAACTACCTCGCAGGTGTTTTCGGGGAGCAGAGAATCAATTTCCCGCAAATCGCCGTGCACCATCGAGACGCGTCCAACCAAGTTGTTCCGTTCGATGCTTCTTTGTGCCAGCGAAACAGGTCCTTCCTGCAATTCCACGCCAATGATCGAAGACGCTTTTGTTTTTCCGGAAAGCAAGACAGGAACGATACCGTTACCCGAGCATAAGTCGATCACACGGTCGTTGTCGGCAACGCGGGCAAAATCAGACAGTAAAACGGCATCAACACCGAAACAAAACTGTTCGGTATCTTGCAATAAATGCAATCCGTAACACTGCAGATCATCCCATCGTTCCAAACAAAAACACCTTCTCTGATATAAATAAAACCTGAGAAAACTCAGGTTTGAGAAAACTTAGCGGTGCAATGATTTGCGCCGACACAGGTCGGCGCAAATCATTCAATGCAATTACGCTTCCTGAGGAGCACTAACCGGGCAAACGCCGGCGCAGCTACCGCAATCGATGCACTGGCCCTCGTCGATAACGAACTTACCGTCGTTTTCAGAAATGCAGGATACGGGGCATTCGCTTTCGCAAGCACCGCAACCGATGCATTCATCAGTAATTTTGTAAGCCATTCGTGACACCTCCTTTACATCATACATTGTACTAATAAATAGCGAAAAAATCAAGTCCTTTTTTAGGAATTCTCCGCTTGATTCTTTCGTTCTGCTTCCCGTTCTTCGGGACGCAGTTTTCGATTCCGTAAAATTTTAATTTCATCGGTAGAAAAATCGTCGGTCGGTGCATCAGGAGCGTTGCCCAACTGAACCCGAACAATCCCCCGCAAAAGCTGGGTCGAAAGCACGGTTCCCTTGCCTTTCGGCGTTTCAACCAAAGCACCCACGCAAGGGGTTACGGCAGATAATTCGTGGTAGACGTTTTCCTCGTATTTCAAACAACACATCAAGCGACTGCAAGTCCCCGAAATTTTGGCAGAACTGAGGGAAATCCCCTGTTCTTTTGCCATTTTAATCGAGACCGGTTGAAAATCGCTTAAAAACGTAGAACAACAAAGCGGCCGTCCGCAGATCCCCAACCCGCCAATCAGTTTCGCTTCGTCGCGAACACCGATTTGGCGTAATTCAATACGGGTACGGAAGGTGGATGCCAAATCTTTTACCAGGTCACGGAAGTCTACGCGGCCTTCGGCAGTAAAGTAAAAGAGCAGTTTGCTTCCGTCAAAACTATACTCTGCGTCAATCAGTTTCATTTCCAAGCCATGCTCTGCAATCTTCTTGTTGCAGGTTTCAAAGGCGAATTTTTCTTTTTCTCGGTAGTGCTTCGCCTGGTCGACATCCTTTTCGTTGGCTTTACGAAGAACCTTTTTCAAAGGTTGAACGACCTCGTTCTCCTCCACTTCACGGTTCGAGAGCAAAACTTCACCGAATTCAATCCCTCGGGCAGTTTCAACAACTGCCTTGTCGCCACGCTTAAAGGCAATCCCGTTGGGGTCAAAATAGTAAACTTTGCTGACGGTTCTGAATCTAATTCCCACAATCTCTATCATGTATTTCCTCCCAACAGCGCAATAAAGTAGCCGTTAGCGCTGTTTCTTTTTTGATGTTATAACGCATCTCGCGTTCCAAAGCACCCAGGTGCTCCAATATTTCGAAAGTAGCTTTCTTCGACAGTTTACGGACTGCCCCTTTCATCCTTTCATCTGCCGGCGTTATCCGTCCTTGTTGCGCAGTCAAAATCTGACCGAACCAAGACAGTAACAACCCAATTTCGCCACGGGGCGAATCGGCTTTCGTGAGGTTTTCGGCACAGGAAACGGTATCCATAACGTCAAGAGAAAAGAGGGCATCCAGTGTCTCGGCCAACAGTGGCGAATCGACCGCCTCATCCCCTTGGGCAGGATCATCCAAAGACCGTCTACCAACGCGAGACAGCACCGTGGGTAACAATTGGTCTCCCGACCCCGAAAGCAATAAGAAAGAAACCGATTGGGGGGGTTCCTCCAACAGTTTTAAAAAGGCGTTTTGGGCAGCGGGATTCATGCATTCCGCACGGGAAATAACAAACACCTTTCTGACGCTGATAAAGGGAGCGGTCAAGGACTGCTCCCTTATTGCATTAATTACTTCTTTGCGAATTTGGTCACGTTCCGGTTCGTATACAATGATGTCGGGATTTTCGTTTCCTGCGCTGAGTTTACAGGCATCGCAACAGCCGCAAGGAGCGTCCGATGCATTCTCGCAAGTCAACATCCGCGCAAAAGCCAGCGCTTTTTCAATGGGAAACGGAACCACATTGCTTTCCAGCAAATAGGCGTGTAATAACTGACCGCTATGCACTGCGCGGACCAACGATACCGGTACTTGTTCCCGTTCCATCAGATTTTCTCAAACTTCTCTACATCGGTTACAAAGATGGTTGCGCCACCGACGTCAACCTCCATAGGGAAGGAACTAAAAACATTTGTTACACCAATCATAGGAATGGGTGTGGTAACGATCTTCTTGCGCTTTGCACTATTGTTTCTGATGATTCCCAAAACTGCCTCCAACTGTTCTTCTTCAGCACCGACTAACAGAGTGGTATTCCCTGCTTTCAAAAACCCGCCGGTAGACGAAAGTTTGGTGCCGTAAAATCCGGCACGGTTCAGCTCCATCATTACTTTATTGCCGTCTTCATCGCCTACAATAGCGAAAATCAGTTTCATAATACCCCTCCTAAGCGTTTTTAATCATTTCTGCCTGGGCCGATAAAAGAGCCAACACTTTCCCTTTATATGCCTCCAGTTCCGCCTTTAGCCCTTCGGTTTTGTTTTGGATGGCTACAACCTCAACATTTGCCTCTGCCACCATAGCGGCTGCCTGGTTTTTGGCTTCGGCAACGATCGCGGTCGCTTTTTCTGTAGCGCTTTTACGCAGGTCTTCGCTGGTGTTTTGTGCCACCACCAAAGCGTTTTGAATGGTATCCTCCATCGCCTTATATCGCTGTACCGCTTCGGTCATTGCGCCTACTTTGTCGCGCAGGGAAATACACTCCTTGTACAAACCTTCATACGCCTCTAATACCACTCCCAAAAACTCATCAACCTCGCTTTTGGAATAGCCGCGGAAGGCGGAAGAGAACTCTTTCTTTTCAATATCCAACGGAGTCAACATGGGAAACACCCTCTTTCGTATTTTCAAAGAATCACTGCAGTTAAAATGCCATTTACAATAATACCGATAATTTCCAACAAAATGTATGCAATGATTGGTGTGAAATCAAACATCCCGACGTTGGTGAACCGAGAACAGACACGGCGAATGGGCGCCAAAAAGACCTCGGTTACATGGATAACAAACATACAAAACGCGTTGTACGTGTTCATCGGAATCCAAGAAATCACTGCGCGTACGATAATCAATAGCTTCGATAAACGAATCAGATAGTTGATAATCTGAACAATAATGGACACTAAGGTAAACAAGGCTTATCCTCCAAAATCAATCCAGCGAAAACAAATCGGTGTTGGAAAATTCTTTCTTAAAATCACCCATAATACCCACATTGTACGGAGCGACCAAGAAAATGCCGTTGGAAACCTTCTGGATGTTTCCGCCCAGAGCATATACCGTACCGCTTAAGAAATCGATCACACGGCGGGCAATATCCTTGTCCACATCCTCAAAATTTACAACAACCGGTTTTTTTGCTTTTAAGTAGTCAGCAACATCCTTGCTGTCTTCAAAGGATTCCAACTTTAAAACCACGACCTGCAACTGTGCGGTAGTCGCAATGCTGACAACCTTACTGCGCTTTGCAGAAAAGTAAGATGGTTTAATGATCTCATCGTCCTCTTCAGGTTCCTGCTCGAACATATCCAATTCGTCTTCACGGTCTTCCAGACCTACAAACGAAAGAAACTTATCCATGAATTTTGACATCGGTATCCCTCCTGGTTATGATAGATAATAGGTTAAACCTCTCCTACTCTATTATCTTATTTTTTTACCAAAATGTCAATGGTTTTTTGTGTATTAAAAGAAAAAAGTCCCGTTGCAAAAGCAACAGGACTTTTGGCAGCGGAACTAGGGTTCGAACCTAGACTAAATGAGTCAGAGTCATTCGTGCTACCGTTACACAATTCCGCTTCAAACGAACATTATTTTAGCACGGTTAAATTCGTTTGTCAATAGGAATTCACGAACTTTTTAAATTTTTTTAATTTGGTGTAATGCTACCTTGGCAGCCTGCTGTTCAGCGGCTTTTTTGTTTCGCCCTTCGCCAACACCCAGAACCTTTCCGTCGTGTTCGACGGCAACAACAAAACGTTTGTCGTGTTCAGGCCCGCTTTCCCCCGTGACACGATAAATCAACGGCAGCTTCGAGGTCCGCTGTGTCGCTTCCTGCAATTGTGTTTTGTAATCCTGATTTTCATCTTCGGAGACAAGTGACATTTTCTCTTCCAACAGTCGCAGGATCAACGCATTTGCCTTTTCCATTCCCGCATCCAGGTAAACAGCACCGATAATTGCTTCCACCACATCAGCCAAAATGGACGCACGTTGCCGACTGTTGGACTGCTCCTCCCCTCTGCCTAAAAAAATCAGTTCCCCTAAATTCAAAAACGCCGCCACTTCCGCCAAGGATTTCTCGCAGACAACGGCAGACCGAAGCCGCGACAATTCCCCCTCGGGAAGCGTGGGATGTTTTTTATAAAGATATTCACTGACACAAAGCCCCAAAACCGAATCACCCAAAAACTCCAAACGCTCGTAAGAAGGGCGTTTGTCACGGTGTTCGTTGGCGTAAGATGTGTGCGTAAGTGCCGTTAAAAAAAGCTCTCGGTCAAAAAAGGATCCTTCCAATTCTTTTAAAAGGCCGTCCACTCGTATCACCTCAATTCTATATTATACGCCAAAAGATATTCTGTCAATCAAAACTTTCGAATTTAAAAATTACGTTTTTCTAATGTATTTTACTCAACAACAATAAAACCGTGTGGATTCACACGGTTTTGCTTTATTTATTCTCGAAAATAGGTTGAATCTGTTCTCCGTTTAGCGCCAATGCCGCCGTGTCGAAAATCCGGCCCATCTGTGCGACCAACGACCGCGGTTTCCCAATTGGGTCATCCTGACCGAAGGGCACGAAATAGACGTGCTTCATATTCAACAAAGCGCCGATGTTCTTGGCGGCACCGCCCAAACCGTCATTGGTGGAAACAGCAATAACTACAGGCCGTTGGTTTCGAAGATGCGCCTTAACTGCCATTGTAACACTGGTGTCGGTGATTCCGTTCGCCAGTTTTCCGAGTGTATTCCCCGTACACGGCGCCACGATTAGCAGATCAAGTAACGCCTTAGGACCAAAAGGCTCCGTTTCTTTCACACTGACCAAAGGGGAACGTCCCGTAATATCCTTCAGTTTTTCACGCCATTCCTCTGCCTTGCCAAACCGCGTGTCAGTCCCATTGACTGTTTCGGACAGAACCGGAATCACCTCCGCTCCTGCCGTGACCAACCGCGCTATTTGAGGCATTACTTGTGATAGGGTACAAAACGAGCCGGTCATTGCAACGCCGACCGTTTTTCCGTTTAAAAAATCCATTCTGTTGTCGGTCTCCGACTCCCTCCTTATTCCATTTCCAAAAGACCGTTACAGATGCTTTCCGTAATAATACGCCCTGCACTCTGCGGCGCACACTTCCCGGGAAGTGACAACGCCCATACGGTCTTAATACCTTTTTGTTCTGCCGCTTTAAAATCCGTACCGCCGGGCTTTGATGCAAGATCCACGATCAGTGCTGTAGATTTTACACCGTTTAAAGCGTCCGCCGTGAGTACTTCAGAGGGAACGGTGTTAAAAATCACATCTGCCTTTTTCAGCGCCGCCCCCCAACCTCTGTAAGTTACGGCAGAATACCCCAACGCCTTTGCAATACTGATGTCCAACGGTTTTCGTGCAACTACCGTCAGGTCTTTGCAAAGCGACGACAACCGTTGGGATAAAATTTTACCGATGCGGCCAAACCCCAAAACCATACAGTTACTGTCCCAAAGGGTCTGTTTCAGTTCCCGCAGGGCAATGCCGATGGCCCCCTCGGCAGTGGGAACAGCATTGGCAACGATAAAATCTTCCCGCTTCCCATAGTCTATGACCGAAATTCCGCGATTTTCCGCTTTTTCAGTCAGCCATATCGGCAAAAGACCGCCTGCTAACACACTCCCTTTGCCCATCATTTTCAGCACATCGGTGATATCGATTTTTTCTTCGGACAGCGGAATGTTCAAAATCCCCTCGGAAGAAAGCGCAGGAATGGGTAGCACGATTACATCTGCTGACTCAACTGCCCCTGCAAGATGTTCAGCATGGCTTGCACGACCGATATCTGTTTTATGATTAAGGCCCCAAACCCAGACCGCGTTTCCTTTCACGGAGAGGAGGTCTGCAACTGTTCCAAAGCGGCCGTCACCGCCTAAAATCCCAAAAGTTCTATGCATATTCTCCCTCCTTTTTTCAATACATTTTA
>JAZOOX010000053.1:0-7127 GCA_045655245.1 Clostridia bacterium
GGGTCATAGGTGCAGTGAACGGCAACGACATTGCCGTTTTCGTCCTTATCAACCGATTGGCAGGTGACCAGGTACGCACCCCGCAACCGTACTTCGCGGCCGGGAGAGAGGCGGTAGTACTTGGCGGGAGGTTCTTCCATAAAGTCCTCCTGCTCGATATACACACACTTGCCGAAGGTGGTAACCCGCTTGCCGCGCTCGGGGCAGTTGGGGTTGATGTCAACCTCCACTTCCTCGGTCTGACCTTCGGGATAGTTGTCGATTATCAGTTTTAAGGGGTTCAAAACCGCCATGGCACGGTCCGCATTCTCGTTCAGATTTTCGCGGACACAGTGTTCCAGCAACGCAAAATCAACCACCGAGTTGCCCTTGGCAACGCCGATGCGGTCGCAGAAATCACGGATGGCTTCGGGCGGGAACCCACGACGGCGCATCCCGCAAAGGGTGGACATACGGGGATCGTCCCAGCCGTTGACGATCTTTTCGGTAACCAGATTCAGGCATTTTCTCTTACTGGTTAAAGTGTAGTTCAGGTTCAGTCGGGCAAACTCGATCTGACGAGAAGGTTCTTCGATCTCGCAGGCACGGATGAACCAATCATACAAGGGGCGATGATCCTCGAACTCCAAGGAACAGAGGGAGTGGGTAACGTGCTCTGCGCAGTCGGACAAGGGGTGTGCAAAATCATACATCGGGTAGACGCACCAACGGTCCCCCGTACGATGATGGGTGGCGTGCAAAATCCGATAGATTACAGGGTCCCGCATATTCAGGTTGGGGGACGCCATATCAATCTTGGCGCGCAAAACCTTGGTCCCGTTTTCGAACTCGCCTGCGGTCATGCGGCGGAAGAGCTCGTGGTTTTCTTCGACGCTGCGGTTGCGATAAGGGCTTTCTTTGCCAGGCTCGGTCAGGGTGCCGCGGTACTCTCGAATCTCGTCGGCGGTCAGGTCGTCTACATAAGCAAGACCCTTGTCAATGAGCTTTAATGCACACTCGTACACAAACTCAAAATAGTCGGAAGCAAAATAAACGTTTGCCCATTCAAAGCCCAGCCAGCGGATGTCCTCCATAATCGAGTCCACATACTCCACGTCCTCCTTGGTGGGGTTGGTGTCATCCAGACGGAGGTTGCAAATACCGTTGTATTTCTGTGCCGTACCAAAGTCGATGCAGATGGCCTTGGCGTGACCGATGTGCAAATACCCGTTGGGTTCGGGGGGGAAACGGGTCTGGACACGGTTATAAACCCCGTCGGCAAGGTCCTTGTTAATGGCTTCGTGAATAAAGTTTACCGGTGCGTTTTCCATTATTTCAACTCCTCTACAGCGCGGTGCAACCGTGCTACTACTTCCTCGCGCCCTAAGGTGCGTAACACTTCGTACATGTCAGGGGTGTTCTGCCGCCCCGTGGTTGCCATTCGGATCAACCCGCTGACGTCGCCCACGTGACCCAAAAACGCTTCGGGGTTTTGCTTGTAGGCTTTGACATCGGGGGAGAACCCGTTTGGCTCGCACAGCGAACGAATCTTTCCAAACCAGCCGTCCTTGTCGTCGGCGTCATCGTAAATGTCTGCATACCCTGTCAAAACGTCGGCAATCTTGGACTTGTCCAGGGTTTCGGGATAGGAAACCTCAAAGTTGCTGTCAAACAGATAGCGGAAGTATTCCTTGACCTCCGACCACTTGGCAATGTCCTTGCGGGGGTTTTTGCCGCCGCGGTCGATGGAGAAAAAGGCAATCGCCTTCTCGCGGTCGGAAAGCATTTCTGCCAATTCCCCGTCATATTCTTTTGCCCATGCAAGAGCGTGTTCATACACATCCTCGGCGGTCCAGTAGGCAATGCGGTTTTTACTGACGTCGGTCAGCTTCACCAGGTCAAAGAGCGCACCGCTCTGGCTCATCTTCTTCAGCGAGAAGGGGAACTCGTCCTGACTTGCAGTGGGGTTGGGTTTCCGCCACTCCTCAAAGTTGGAGTTGGCAAGGGTCATCAAATACTCCATGACCGACTCTTGGGGGAAGCCCACCTCATGGTAGTAAGAAACGGTAGCTTCAGGGTCTTTCCGCTTGGACAGTTTCCGCTTACCGCCGTTTTCTTCTTTCATGACGGGAGCGATGTGGGCGTACTTGGGTAACTTATGTCCCAGTACCGAGAACAACTGCACGTGGGTAGGCAGGGATGCAATCCACTCGTCCCCGCGGATGACATGGGTGGTGCCCATCAAGGTATCGTCTACGGCGTGGGCAAAATGGTAAGTCGGTACACCGTCGGTCTTTAACAAAACGATGTCCTGTACGTTTTCGGGCATTTCCAGCTTTCCGCGGATCAAATCGCCCACGATGATGCGGCGGTCCTCCTGACCGGGGGAACGCAAACGGACCACATAAGGAACACCTGCCTCGATTTTTGCAATAGCCTCTTCTTCGGACAGGTCGCGGCAACGTGCATACGCGCCGTAGTAACCGGGGTTCTTCTGCTGTTTTTCCTGCTCGGCACGGATGGCGGTCAAGTCCTCCTCGGTGCAAAAGCAAGGATAAGCCAGACCCTGTTCAACCAAGCGCTTGACAAAGCTTTGGTAGATCTCTTTCCGCAGACTCTGGGTGTAAGGGCCATAAGCGCCGCGCTCGGTATCCAAGCCCAATGCGCCTTCGTCCGGCGTAATCCCAAACTGGGACAGACCCGTTACGATGGCAGAAACGCCGTCATCGATTTCACGCTTTTTATCGGTGTCCTCGATACGCAGGATAAACACGCCGTCGGTGGTTTTTGCATAGCGGTAGGAAATCATCGCCGCAAAGAGTCCGCCGATGTGTAAGAATCCCGTAGGACTGGGGGCAAATCGGGTCACCGCCGCCCCTTCTTTTAATTCCCGCTTCGGAAAGGCGGCATACCAATCCTCGGGGGTTTTTGTAATATGAGAAAACATGAGTTCTGACAGTTTGCTCACGGTACTCTTCCTCCTAAACACAGTATTCCTATTATATCATTACTATTATAGTGCAAAATCATCTCCAGGTCAAGAAAAAAAGAGTCAACTCTTTCCACCTCCTGATTTTGGCAAGAAAAAACCGTCACGAGATGGTGACGGTGTATTTGTGAAGCAATTCAAAGGGTTTAAACTGGCGTTTGAGCCGGCGCAGACCTTCGATGCCGATGTCGGGGCCTAAATTCACGTAGTCCACATCGGGGAAAGTATTGCGTACAGACTCCAGGTAGACGGCTTGGGTCAGCCCTTCCAGTTGGGTGGTGGCGGTCTTTTGGTGGTAACCGATGACGGTATCCCCCAATTTTTCGCCGATGAAAAAACCGAGGGGGTTGCCTTCGGACAAAATCATCCCACCGCGACAAGGGAAATCCCCCCAACGGTCGAACAGTGCAGCAATCAAGTCCCGTTCGCAACTGTACTCACAATCGCGGCAATCCTTGCGACTGCACCAGGAATCGGTGATGCTCAGACAAGCATCGCGGTCGGCAGCGGTGATCTCCCGATAAGTGTAGGGAACCCGCTCCGCAAAGGCACGGTAATGTTCCCTCTTATGACGGGCGGCACGGCCTTCCAACCGCAAGAAGTCCTCACGGCGGTAGAGATAGTCGCTTTGGATCTCGTCCGTCTCCACCGTAAAGGTCTTGTCAGGGAACCGATTTTTCAGCTGATTCAGCCGTGCTTCGGACAAGTATTTCAGGTGCAAAGGACCTTCTGCCAACAATTGAGCATAGACCGCTTTTGCCAAAGCTTCGTCCCGATCGCAAAAGAGGGTGTAGTAGCGTTGTCCCTCCTCAAAATAACGGCAGAGGAACCCGTCGGGCAGGGGTGCGGCCTCGGCGCCGTCCAGCGGAGCGTAAAGGCAGATGGGGGTGATGCCGAATTCGGTCACCCGCTCCTCCACCAGATATTCGGCGGCAGATTTGAAGTTATCGATGGTAATCGGTTGAAAGTTCCAATCAGATATTGCCATTTAAAATCTCGTAACTCCGTTTTAAGAAAGCGCCCATCTTTTCGGAGGACAAGGGGCGATGTGCCAACATTGCCAGGTCGAAAACGTGGGGGCAATAGGTTTTATAGTTGTCGGCAGTGATCTTGCCAATCAAGGGGTTTTTGGTATTGATGACCAGGGTCAGTTGTTCGGGGAACTTTTCTGCCGCATCCGCCATACCGAAGGAGATGCCCAGTTCCAGCATACGGCGGGACTGTTCGGACAGTAAGACGATGGCAGGCAGATCGGGGTCGGAGAGTTCCTGCAGGGAAACGGTAATTTTTTCGTCGTTGACCGCTTCGGTAAACCAGCCCAAAAGCTCGGCGTTTTCAATGGCACTGCCCGATTCTGCCAATTCAGAGTCGATACGGGCAAAGCGAGCGGAGGGGTGTTTCATTTCCCAGAAACTGATGAAGTGAGGGTCGATAAAGGAGTCTAAAATCAAGGCCTCCTTGCCCTGCTTTTCAAACTGGTCCAGGTAGGTTGCCTGGCCCTTTTCGTCCGAGGCGTAGAAAATCTTATCCTTCCCTTCGGTGGCAGAGACAAAGGTGGTGTACTCACCCTTGACCGTTTTGACCAACAGGATATTTTCTACTTTTTCCAAGAATTTTTCGTCCCGCATACAGCCGTACTTGACAAAGGGTGCGATGTCTTCCCAGTATTCCTCGAACTGTTCACGCTCGGTGTTGTAAAGACCGGTTAAGCGGTCTGCCACTTTTTTGGTGATGTGGGAGGACATTCTTCTAACCGTACCGTCGTTTTGCAGGAAACTACGGGAAACGTTTAAGGGCAGATCAGGGCAGTCAATCACGCCTTTTAAAAGCAGTAAGAACTCGGGAATGACTTCACGGATGTTATCAGCAACAAAAACCTGATTGTTATACAGTTTAATCTGACCCTCGGAGGACTCGAACTGGTGCTTTAACTTGGGGAAGTACAAAATGCCCTTCAGGCGGAAGGGGTACTCCACATTCAGATGAATCCAAAACAGCGGGTCGGACAGATCCGCAAATAGTTTGTGGTAGAAAGACAGGTATTCGTCACGGGTACACTCGGACGGTTTTTTGTTCCACAAGGGCTCGGTATCGTTTAAGGGGCGGGGCTCGTCGGTCTCGCCGTCTTCGAAATAGATTTCGTAGGGCAAAAAGCCGCAGTACTTGTCCAAGGTGGCACGGATGGTGTCAGCTTCCAAAAACTCATTGGCGTCCTCGGCAATGGTCAAAGTGACGCGGGTACCGATGCCGTCACGGTTGCCGTCAGTCAGTTCATACTCGGTAGAACCGTCACACACCCAATGAACGGGAGTAGCACCTTCCTGATAGGAAAGGGTGTCGATAGTCACCTGCTCGGATACCATAAAGGCAGAGTAAAACCCTAAGCCAAAGTGACCGATGATGGTGTTTTTTTCGTCGTTGCCTTCGTACTTGCGCAAAAACTCTTCCGCACCCGAAAAAGCGATCTGGTTAATATACTTGCGAACTTCGTCCGCAGTCATGCCGATGCCGTTATCGTCAAACGCCAAGGTGCGGTCGGTCTTGTTCAGAATGACACGAATCTTCGGCTTTTCGTCCGTCGATGCGGCGTCCCCCGACTGGACCAGACTTCTGTGCTTGGAAATGGCGTCGGCACAGTTAGAGACCAGTTCGCGGATAAAAATATCCTGATCGGAGTATAGCCATTTTTTGATTACGGGAAAAATATTCTCGGTATTGACAGAAATATTACCTTTTTCCATTTGTATTGTCCTCCTTCGGCGGAACGGGCGCGTGTTGCGCCTGCTTTGTTTTAATGATGATCAGCAGCGTCATGGGGAACAGGAACATTCCCCAAAAGCCTACTGCTTTTAAACCGATGTACATGGCCAAAAGGGTCAACAACGGATGCATCCCGATCTGGTCACTAACGATTTTGGGTTCTAAAAACTGACGGACCACCCAAATAACAGCATACAAAAGCAGCAGCCCGATCCCCAGACGGTAATCGGCCGTAAAAATCGAGTACACGCCCCAGGGAAGGAGTACCGTACCCACTCCCAGGATGGGCAGAATGTCGATAAGACTGACGATCAGCGCCAAAATCAGGGCATACTCCACGCCGATGATCCAAAAACCGATCAGCAATTCGCAGGCGGTGATAGACATTAAGATGGCATAGGCTTTTAAGTAGCTGAACACGGTGAAAACGGCAGTGTTCCGCAATCCTGCAAAAAAGTCGTGAACCCGCTCCCCTGCCGCACGGCGTAAGGCGGGCCAGATCAGTTCCCGATCCCTGCACAAAAAGAAGGTGGACAGCAAGAATACGATGAAAAAGACCACGGCATTGGTGAAGTAGCTGGGCAGAGCGATAATCAGGTTGCCCAAGAAGGTTGCCACGGTGCGAAGCAGACCGGGGGTGTTCCCCGCCAGTTGCTGGACCGCCATCCGCACAGCCCCTTCGGTTTCGAAAGGCAGGTTCATCGAATCTGCCCAAAACATAAATCGGTCATAAAGGGTGGGCAGGTCTTTGCTCCAAAGAACCAGCCAGTTCACCAGCCCCACCGCCTCGCGGTAAAGGGTCCGTCCCAAAAAGTAGATCGCCGTACCCAAAATCCCCAAAGTCAGAACCAATACCAAAAAGGTACCGATACTGCGGGGAAGTTTGAGCTTTTCCCGCAGGAAGGTGACGGGGCGGTTTAACAGCAGAGCAAACAACAACCCCAGCACGAAAGGCAGAACCCAGGACAATACATCCCGTTTAAAAAGAACATACACCGCAACAATGCCCAACACGGCATAAAAAGTGTAAATCATTACTTTAAAATGCTTCTTATAATCCAATTCGGCACCTCCTCTGGGATATTTTTACACACTTGCATAAAAATATTATAAATCAAAGGATTTTTACTGTCAATTACTTTTCCGCGGATATTTCTATTATTTTTCAAAATTTCTATTGACAAAATTAAAATTCAGTGCTATCATAGTTTATGCTGATTTGCGCTTGTAGCTCAGCTGGATAGAGTGTTTGGCTACGAACCAAAAGGTCAGGGGTTCGAATCCCTTCAAGCGCGCCACAAAAAGAGCACCCCTTGCGGGTGCTTTTTTTGTGCTTGTGGGATTCGAACCCTGAGAGGGCGCACACCGTAGCAAAAAGGTATGGATTACCTTTTTGCAG
>JAZOOX010000054.1:0-56543 GCA_045655245.1 Clostridia bacterium
TGATAGAATACGATTGTTGTGCGGGAGTGGCTCAGTGGTAGAGCGTCACCTTGCCAAGGTGAACGTCGCGAGTTCGAATCTCGTCTTCCGCTCCAAAAAAGCACTTGCATCCGCAAGTGCTTTTTTAATCTCAATTTTAAAGAGGTGAGTGTATGTCTTACGATGTTGCAATTCTCGGCGCAGGTCCCTCTGGTATTATGGCTGCAATCACTGCAGCGCATTTGAATCCAAATCTCAAAATTGCGCTGTTAGAGAAGAACCCGCGTGTCGGCAAAAAATTGCTTTCAACAGGAAATGGCCGTTGTAACCTGACCAACCTCAATCAGGACTACACTCATTATCACGGTGAAAACGAATGGTTTATCCAGCAGGTTCTGCAGCAATTTGATTTAGATGCAACACTTTCTTTTTTTAAGTCCATTGGCATCGATACCACGACCGAAAATGAAAAAGTTTTCCCCTGTAGTTTACAAGCTTCATCCGTTCTCGATTTGCTTCGGCATGCTCTACACAGTAACAACATCAAAGAACTTTGTGATTTTCAATGTACCGATATCCAAAAAGTTGCCGATACTTATCACATAAGATCAAGTACCGGCCACACCGTAACTGCACGCAAACTTGTTATTGCCGCAGGCGGAAAAGCTTCCCCGCAATTAGGAAGTACAGGAGATGGATATCGTTTTTTAGAGGAGTTCGGACATCAAACTACAATGTTATTTCCATCTTTGGTTCAAGTGTGTACAGCCAATAAAAAGACGGTTCCTTTAAAAGGAATCAAAGTTAATGCAACGGTCAGCGTCTTCGAAAACGATTCTTGTTTGGCTTCCGAATACGGCGAGGTTCTGTTTACCGAATACGGTCTTTCGGGACCACCTATCTTTCAGCTTTCAAGGTATGCTTCCCTTATAAAAGAACCGGTTTTTCAACTGGATTTATTCCCGCAACTGACCCATAACGAACTAGCTAACTTACTTTCAGAGCGCAGGATGCGTTTGCCGAAAGAATTGCTATTAACCGGTCTTTTACACAACACCGTCTGTCGCGAATTGATACGTGAGCTAAACGGGCAGACAGATGATTATACTCAAGTTGCCAAACTATTAAAAAGCTGGTCCTTTAGCGTTGTTTCAACGCGGGGATGGAACTCTGCCCAAGTTACGGGCGGTGGTATTTATTTGCGTGATTTTTCGCCCCTTACACTAGAGTCTAAAAAAGCCAAGAACTTATATGCCTGCGGCGAAGTGCTGGACGTCTGTGGGGATTGCGGTGGTTACAATTTACAATGGGCCTGGAGTTCGGGTGCGGTTGTAGGACGCGCCTTAGCGAAAGAATAAAGGAGTTTTAATTGTGCGAATTCAAATAAGGTTACCGGTAGGGCATACTGAAGAAATGCTGGATAAAGCAATTTATAAAATGTGTGGCAAGGTACCGACAGAAGTACACATTAAAAAGAAATCAATCGACGCCAGAAAAGGAAAGGTTTCGTTCCTTTATTCATTGGACATAGGATTCGATAACGATCCCTTGACAGAGGAACCCAGACTTGAAATTCCGCAAGTCCGTTCCAAGGACAGGCCGATTGTCGTCGGTTCAGGTCCCGCAGGACTGTTCGCCGCATACGCATTGGCTTTGGCTGGGCTTCGTCCCATCGTGTTAGAACGTGGCGCGGATGTAGAACGGCGTCGAAAGGACGTACACAGATTCTGGATCAAAGGTCAGCTAAGCCCAAATTCGAACGTGCAATTTGGCGAAGGCGGCGCTGGAACCTTCTCTGACGGCAAACTAACCACCCAAATCAACAACCCCCTTTGTAAAGAAGTTCTGAACGTTTTTGCGGATCACGGCGCACCACGCGAAATCCTTTATCTGTCAAAGCCGCATATCGGAACCGATTTGTTAATTTCGGTGGTTAAGAGGATGCGTGAGACCATCATTTCCCACGGTGGAAGCTTTTATTTTAACGAGCAGGTGACCGATCTGGTTTTGAAGGACGAAAAGATTGAAGGGGTTATTGCGAACAACGCTTATGAAAGTGACAGCGTTTTTCTTGCCATTGGACACAGTGCCCGCGATACCTTTCGTATGCTTTTCGAAAAAGGGGTAAAAATCACCCCCAAACCGTTTTCGGTGGGGGCTAGAATCGAACACCTGCAACTCGATATTGACAAGAGCCAATATGGTGATTATGCAGGCATGGAAGGTCTTTCCGCCGCAGATTATAAGCTTTCTTATCATCACCCCAACGGTCGTGGCGTGTACACGTTTTGTATGTGCCCCGGAGGAATGGTAGTCGCCGCTACCTCTTTGGAAGGGCATGTTGTCACCAATGGTATGAGCAACCATTCAAGAAACGGAAAAAATGCAAACGCCGCCTTGTTGGTAGGGGTTACACCTAAGGATTTTGGTTCTTCTCATCCGCTCAGCGGAATCGAGTTCCAAGAGACCATTGAAAAGACCGCTTTTCGTGTTGGCGGCGGAGATTATTGTGCCCCGTGCCAAAGAATGGGGGACTTTATTAACAAGCGAAAAACAACCAAATTCGGAGCTGTCTTACCCAGTTATTTGCCTGGTGTAAAGCCCTCTAACCTTTGGGAAGTACTTCCGCCTTTTGTGTGTGAATCCATCCGTGATTCTCTTACCATTTTTGACCAAAAACTCCAGGGCTTTTCGACTCCCGACGCCCTGCTGACGGGGGCAGAAACCAGAAGCTCATCACCGATTCGAATTACACGGGACGACACTTACCAATCGAACATCCAGGGACTTTACCCCATCGGCGAAGGTGCCGGTTACGCGGGAGGAATAATGTCTTCTGCCGTTGACGGACTACGCGTTGCCTTGAGTTATATTAACAGTAAAAAAGACTGACTTTTTTGGTCAGTCTTTTTTTATTTCGCATATATTTAAGAAAAAAGGGGAGAGAGGCATCGTGTTAATAATAATCAAAAAAAGAGTTTTATTTATTTTATCATTGATTTTGGTACTTGTCTCAATAACATCAGTTTTATTTCAAAGTTCTTCTGCAGTTTTTGGCGATACAACAATTGATACTATCATAATCGATCCGGGGCATGGGGGAAATGACCCGGGTGCCATCGGCATTTCAAACTCCAAAGAAAAGGATATTAACTTAGAAGTCGCACTTTCTTTAAAAAGCCAAGCAGAAGAAAGTGGTTTTAACGTAGTAATGACACGAGAAACCGATATTGCACTATACGATAACGGAGCCAAGAACAAAAAACGTTCAGACCTCAGCAACCGCAAATCCATGACAGATAAAGTTCCAAACGCTATTTTTATCAGTATTCATATGAACAAATTTGAGCAGGAAGGTGTAAAAGGCGCACAAACCTTTTATTCCGACCGTGAAGATAGCAAACAACTGGCTGAATACATTCAAGATGAATTCAGACGCAACCTGAATGAGAACAAGCGCGTGGCAATGAAAATACCAAAGAGCGTCTACCTTCTGCAAAATGCCAATCGTCCTACCGTTTTGGTAGAATGTGGCTTCCTTTCCAACAGAGAAGAGGAGCGTCTATTAGAAAGTACCACCTATCGCGCAAAAATAGCAGAGTGCATTTTAAACGGCGTTGTGCAGTTCATCAATGAACCGGAATCAATAAAGTAGATCCGGGGTAAATTGCTGATGTTTCCATGTCATTACACTCCATAATCTTGCGAACGAAATTGCGCGCACTAACATTTTCGGGTTTATAAAGTTCCGCGATACCCCAAAGAGTGTCACCGCAACGGACGGTAAAAGTTTCATAAGTTTTTTCGCCCTCACCATATACGTTAAAAAAGGAAGGCAACAGTATACAAAACAAGCATACTAACAAGAGAATAAAACAATAAAATCTTAAAGGGTTGCAAATTCTGATTCGCATATTATCTCCTCCTAAGAACATTTGTTCGTTTTCTTTAACATCATATTAACAGAACATTTGTTCTTTGTCAAGAGAAATTTTCGAGCAAATGTTTGACAAAAACAAAAATATCAGTTATAATGATGAAAAGAACCCCATAGCAGAGGAGTGAGCTTGGTGCCAAAACTCTCCAGAGTGTCCGAAAAACGTGATATTCTCCTTCGGTTTATCGCCGAACAAATAAGCGAAAAAGGTTATCCGCCATCGGTTCGCGAAATCATGCAAGCAATAAACGTTCGTTCGTCTTCGACCGTTCACGCTTATTTATCAGCTTTGGAAGACGAAGGCTTAATCAAAAAAGATGGCGCAAACTCCCGAGCGATCCGTTTGACTCCTCAAGGCCAAAGCATTTTAGGCTTCGAAGAAACCGTTCCCGTTAAAAGCGAGTATTTAGAAGTTCCCGTTTTGGGAAAAATCACTGCCGGACAACCCATTCTGGCAGTGCAAAACATTACCGAGATTTTTCCTTTACCCATGAGCTTTGCGCAGAACTCCGATTTGTTCATGCTGAAAGTTCGCGGTGAGAGTATGATAAACGCCGGCATTTTGGACGGCGACTATGTTATTGTCTCCCGTCAGCAAACTGCAAACAACGGTGAAATCGTCGTTGCGTTGATTGGCGATGAAGCGACTGTAAAAACCTTTTACAGGGAAAAAGATTGCATTCGTCTACAACCCGAAAACGATTATTTAGAACCCATTATGCTAAAAGAAGTCGCCGTTTTGGGCAAAGTAGTAGGTGTATTTAGAAAATTCTAAGGGGTGTTTCCGATGAAACAGTGTGTTTTAGACGAAAACAAAATATGTGACCGCTGCGGCGAATGTGATGTTTGTGACCTGGACGCAAACAAAAAATGCGATAACTGTGGAAAGTGTATCGCATTTGATCAGGATTATGCATCTATTGCAATTGACGGAATTATTCAGAATCAGTAAAACTTGCCAAAGGGTTTTGTTCAATTGCACTTTGTAACTGTTCATCATCTACATGGGTGTAGATCTCGGTAGTAGACAACCGCTCGTGTCCTAAAATTTCCTGAAGAACACGAATATCGACCTCTCCGTATTTATGCATTAGTGTAGCCGCAGTGTGACGAAGTTTGTGAGGAGAATATTTGCTTGTATCAAGCCCCGCAGCCAATAGATGCTTTTTTACGACGTTCTCTACCATACGAGGAGTGATTCGCCGTTTTTGTTGGCTCAAGAATAAGGCATCACGGTCGATAACGCCATCCCGAGGTCTGATTTTCAAGTACTGTTCAACAGCATCCAAACACGCTTTATTCAAATATACCGTTCGTTCTTTGTTACCCTTACCAATAACCGTAAGGGTATTTTCTTTTAAATCGCTTAAATTGATTCCAACCAATTCAGAAAGACGCATTCCGCAATTTAAAAAAAGTGTAATGATGGCATAATCTCGTTCTTTAAATTTCCCATCAATGACAGACAGCAATCGTCTGGATTCTTGCAGTGAAAGATACTTAGGAAGCGTTTTACGGGTTTTTGGCGAATCCAGTTCTTTTGTTGGGTTCTCGTCAATTAAATGTGCCTTCGAATTCAAATACTTAAAAAAAGACCGCAGACAAGCCGTTTTACGCGCCCGTGCAAAAGCAGAGTTGGAACGGGTTGTTCCGACAAAAGTCATAAAATCATAAAAATCAGATAGTTTGACATTTCGTATCGTTTCGATAGATAAATCTTTTACTGCAATCGATTCAAAATCCGAAAGAGCAGTTTTATTACCACGGGCAATAAGATAACGAAAGAAAAGTTTAAGGTCGGAATAATAAGAGCGGATGGTATTAGGAGATTTCCCAAGAATGTTTGCATAATACGACAGAAAGTCCCTTGCGTAGTCCGGCAGGTCATCATAGGTATTTTTCGCCATTTTGCCCTCCTCTCAATTTCGTGAAATTTTTATTTCACGAAATTGTAAATAGCTTTTTATGAGGCGACTTTTATCGCCTCTTTTACATTATATCGTAGAAAATTATAATTGACAAGATAAACTTTTACAAAATCCGCAACCTTTACAAAAAACCAATCGCCAACCAAACACAAGCTTCAGGGTTTCAGCAAATGCTTCGGGCATTTTATTTTCTTTATCGTGTATCACAATACGTTCAGGCGCAATTGAAATCAACGAACTTAACAACTGGTCCTCCTGTGTGATTTCCTCTTGGTTCAGTGATTTGTGGAATTCGGTCTGTAAATAGCAATTGACGTTGTTATAACATTCATCAACCAAAGAATATCGTTCGTCGTTATATGTGATGTGAACCAAACGGCAAACCGGTTCCTGCAATGATACAAAATACTGTAAAAGTTCAATAAAATTGGCTTTTTCTCGCTCAAAAGCCAGTGTTTCAATCCCCTTTTCAATGATATTTGACAATTTCTTCTTATAGTTGTTAAGTCTAAATCGAATAATTCCAGATATTGACAAGACATTCTTGTTTTCCATTAATTGTAAAACTTCTTCAAAAACTGCCGTGTTAACACTAAAGCTTGATCTGGCCATATTCGTACTCAACTCGACAATATTTTCAAACTCAGCGGCATCATTATTAAGAACAAAGCTCTTTTTATAAATGGAGCGTATCAGCCATTCTTCCGCATGTGATCGAATCCAGCTCGTCAACGCTTTCGCCGCCGATACACCGAAGGAAATGGAGAGCACTTTTTCGCCCACAATCTTATACACACCATCGTAAGATAAAATAAAAGTATTCAACTGCTTTATATCGTCAAACAGTACAATTCCCAATGACAGTCCCCTCTTTCAACCACATATTTGCCGAAAAATCAAATTGTTATTCAGCACATTATATGTTCTCAACTGGGAACATGCGAAAAAAAGAGAACCAGACGGTTCTCTTTTTAAATATTTAACAGTTCGCACATTATTTTAGCCGTTTCTGCGCGCGTTGCAGCGTTTTCTGGGCGAATACTGCCATCGGTATACCCGCCGATAATCCCCAGTTCTGCCGCAGAAGAAAAATAGCCTTGTGCCCACGAAGGAATCCGTTCAGCATCACTGAAATCAAGTGATTTTACTGCGGTATTTAATACCATAGCACGACCAATCATTGTGATCATTTCAGCTCTCGTAATTGCATCATTGGGCGATAAGGTATTGCTCGAAGTTCCTTTTATGATGTTCAATCGATAAGCAACCGCCCAATAAGGCAACGCCCACTCCTCTATTTTGCCATAATCCTTAAAGAAGGTCAGGGCGTAGTTATCATCATCCGTTGGCACGCCAAGAGTAGATATAAGCATCTTTACAAACTCGCTCCGTGTAATTGGGGCATCGGGCATGAACGAAGTGGTAGAATAACCAGAAACGACTTTATTATGCCAAAGGGGTTTAACATACTCTTCCGACCAGGTCCCGATCACATCTTCGAAAGGCAGCGCATCAGCCAGGCAAAGAACGTAGCGGCCACAACCTCTTACTATAGCATGAACCTTATTATCACGCCAAACGCCAACAGATTCCTGCAAATAACGCTTTGTTTGCTGGTCATACCGCAGCAAGAGATAAGTTTTTTCTTTGTCGTCTTCAAAATTTTCATATATCAGATCTGCAGCTCTCCCAAAGCGTTTATCCCCCTGATAATCGGTAATTTCAACAACAAAACCGCATTGGTTCAGACCACGATAATTTGAAAGGTCGACAGAAACGTCTTCAGACCAAACCCCCAGTAACACATCTTCCTCAAAGCTATCCTGAAGGAACGAAAGAGCAAATCCCGTTTCAGACCGGATCACGCCACCATTGACCGCAGAAAGGAAATAGTCGATCTTCGGCAGTTCGTTCCCCGAGACAACAAAAGGCAGGACGATAGTATCTTGTAATTGGCCAAAACACATCGAGCGAACCGTCAGATTAACCTTTAAAACATACTGGTTTCCGGAATATAAAACGGTATTCGGACGAATATGTACTGTCCTCCGGTCCTCAGAGGGGACAATTGTTACATTTAAGAGATTTCCGTCAGGGTCACGCAATTCAAACGACTCTTTGGTGACCGTGTTAATATTCAAGGGTTGCGAAAACTCCAGCGTAATAGAGGGTTCTTCTTCCGCCAACTCACCGCCCCGAATATTGGTATCCTGCAGTTCCAACAAAACGGAAAAAGGTGAATGATAAAATTCGTAGCCTGAAAGTGGAATTCCGTCACGGGTCAAAAACAATTCGTAAACACCAACCGAAAGGGGCATCAAATCTGTTTTTGTCAAGAAAAGAGTACCATCCTCTAAGACCCTCTCGCCAATATTAACCGCTTCGGAAAAGGCATAAGAACGACCCAAAAGAATTCCGTAAGAACCGGAGTCCTCGGCATTTTCAACCTTTACTGCATAGGACAACGTGCCGTCCTCGGCCAAAAACGCTTCGACCGACTTCACGATCGGATTCGATGTAACACAAACCATTGCGTCAGAAAGCACGGTTTCGTTGGTTGAAAGAACCACCTTGTAAACACCTTCATGTAACGGCTCGCTCAAAACTAAGGTGTGCTTGTACTGATAGTAAGTGTCATAATTGTATTCGGTGCGAACAGCGCGAACAGAAACATCTTTGTAGGGATCTAAAAGGTCGATGACCGAGAAGGAAATTTGATTTAAGGGGATGTTGGTCAATTGAGAGAAGACGGTAATCTCGGTATCGTTAACAAACGATGAATGGTCATCACGAACCAAAAGTGCCGCATCTGCAGTGTCGTCCCCATACAACGGCTCGCCCGTAAACAGAATCTCGTTGCCATATGAAACAACCAGCGAATAAGTTTCACCTGCATACATCGGAGCATCAACTTTCAATTTTCCGCAATACTGGCGTTCCGCTTCCATAGAAAGCAAAGTCAAACTCCCGTCTGCCAGGGTTGCAACAGTATTCCCAAGGGAATCAACCAACGCAAAAGATAACATCTGCGGGTCGGCTACAACAACACCATAACAGGAAAAATGCAACTCATTTTGTGATACGGGAAGTCCCCCCGGCAGTGTCATATCAAGAATTTCTGCATAATAAGCAGAGTTGTTCATTACACGAACAATATAGTTTTCGCCTTGGTCGATTAAATAGATTTCATGACCGTCGATGGTCAGCATATAGCTGTAAAGCCCGCTTTCCTCTAATGCATCGTTAACCTGCATCTCAACCAAAAGATGGGTATTATAATATCCGTTTTGTCTTGCACGGGTAACCGACTTCACATCCGTAGACGATGCAACAGGTTGTGGCTGATCAAAAACAACGTAACCTCCGTTTTCCTGGCGGGCAAACTTCATGAGTTGAACATCGATTCTTGCATCAGCGAGGACAGAATAGTTAACCATTTCAAAATGAGCAACGAATTCCTTTGCGGTCGGATGCAATACAACAGGGTTAACATTTACTTTTTGCGGAATAAAAAGCCCCAAAAGATCATTGGTATAGTTAAACTGTACCAATGTGCCATCGGCGCCAAGTATCATCCCCTGTCCGTCGGTAAGCGGCGTGCCGACATCAATATTCACAATGCCGTCCTCGGGAATCGTAATGACCCCACAAGGGATTTCACCATAAGTGTTGTCATTCAGATAAAGGTCATACTCAACACCGTAAGGAGCATTAGCAAACGTCAAACTGATAGAACTGAGGTCGTAAGGCATCGCATTCGAAACAAAGAACCGCGTTTGAGGAGAACAATATGCTTCCTTCACACCATAGGAACGAGCACCGTTATAAGACAAGCTGACCCTGTAGGGTTCACCTTCTTTTAAAATAGCGGACGAATTGACCTGCATATGCAAGACGATAGCCTGAATCCCGCTTTCTTTTTGATATCCGTTAACCTCACCATACCCAAAGAGTAAGGTGTCATAATATTGATAGGAAACGTTTTTTGCAACGCGGGCTCCTGTTGAGTCGTACAAAAAAGCAGACAGATTCTTGGGGTCTAGCTGGAAACCCGTAACAATGATATCAAAGGTGTTAACACCTGCAATCAACGGATGTAACTGATTCTCTCCATATAAAAAATCATCAGGGCCAACTGCAGAAATGTTATAGATAATCGGTGCATCTACCGCCTCTACGAAACAAGTTTCCTGATACGAAACCAATTTTTCGTCTAAGTTGAAATAAAGGTGGTATGTCCCTTCCGGAATTGCACTCGTTTGGAAAAGAGTAATCATTTCAAGATACGAAAGACCGTCAATGCCGGACGGCGTTTTTGTAAGCATACTTCCCACAAGATTTTCGGATGAAAAATCCAAGTAGGTAGTAGCCACCATTTGTCGCGCATCATTGAGCATCGAAGCTTCCAGGATTGCATCGTCGTCCACCAAAAAATCCTGCAAAAAGATTCTGTACTGTCCCTGAGCCGTCGGTATCTGTTCGAGTATCGTTTTAGGGTTACGCTGTGCATATTCAACAGTAAAATCATACTTTCTAGAGAAAGCGGAGCCTTTCTCTTCCACAGTCAAAACAAACCGATATGTACCATAAGGCCATTGCTCCTCTCTTGCGAAGCGAACCTCTGTTGCAGAATCTGTAACAGCGACAGAAAATTCGTCATTGGTAACCACAGCAACAAGAGTGTTATCTGCGCTTCGTAACTCGCCGAAGAAGCGATGGTTATCATAATTCGAGGGCAACGCAAAAAAGCCGAACGAAAGTTCGGCTGTATCATAATACCCTATCCAGCCGTCGGCCTCGCCTGCAAAAGAGGTATAGCAAAACGCAGCAATGACGGCGAACACACAAACAACACCAGCAAAAAACTTTTTCACGCATTCCCCTCCCAAAGGTTTATTTTACGTGATTCAGCAGCAATTCAACACGGTCGCATTTTTCCCAAGGAAGATCCAGTTCTTCGCGACCGAAGTGCCCATAGGCAGAAACATCTTTATAGATTGGGCGCTGTAAGTCCAGTTCTTTAATAATCATTGCAGGACGAAGGTCGAAACAAGCAGCGACAGCTGCTTCGATTTTCGCCTTATCAATCGTCTCAGTTCCAGCAGTATCAATCAACACGGAAACAGGCTTTGCAACACCGATTGCGTAAGCAATCTGAATTTCGCAACGCTTTGCCAATCCTGCCTTAACAATATTTTTTGCCACATATCTTGCCGCATAGGCCGCAGAACGGTCAACCTTGGTCGGATCCTTGCCCGAAAAAGCGCCGCCGCCGTGCTTGGCATAACCGCCATAGGTATCGACAATAATTTTACGGCCCGTAAGACCACTATCCCCATGAGGTCCGCCAATTACAAAACGTCCCGTCGGATTAATCAGCACTTTTGTTTCCTTGTCCATTAAGTCAGCGGGAACAATCGGTTTAACAACGTACTCGAGAATATCTTTTGCAATCTGTTCCTGAGAAATCTCGGACGCATGTTGGCTGGAAACGATAATAGTATCAACACGAACAGGAACTCCATCTTCGTACTCAATGGTGACCTGCGTTTTGCCGTCAGGTCTTAAATATGCCAAAGTACCCTCTTTGCGTACTTTGGTTAATTGTTTTGCCAAACGATGTGCCAACGAGATCGGCAACGGCATTAACTCGGGTGTTTCGTCACATGCAAAACCAAAAACCATTCCCTGATCCCCTGCACCGATGGTCTCTTCTGCTCCTTCTTTGCTCTCTAAAGCGTTGTCTACGCCAAGGGCAATATCAGAAGATTGCTTATCAATAGAAGTCAAAACAGCACAAGTATTACAATCAAAACCGTAGTCGGAATGATTATAACCGACTTCATCAATTGCTTTGCGAACGATTTCGGGGATATTATAAGTGCAATTGGTTGTAATTTCGCCAACCACCATAACCATACCGGTAGTAGCAACCGTTTCACACGCTACTCGGGCAGTCTTATCCTGCGCCAGAATGGCATCTAAAATAGAATCGGAAATACGGTCACAAATCTTATCAGGATGCCCCTCTGTCACCGACTCTGAAGTAAAAAAGCTACGCATATATAATTCCTCCTTGGTGTAATTCGAAAAAGATACATTACTTTATCTTATTATAGTCTTTTTTGTCATTAATTGCAATAGTATTTACATAAAAAAGAGGCCAAAGCTTTTTTATTTGTATAAAAATCGGTTCAGAGTAGGTTTTATATCATCATGGAAATAAAATTTAAAATAATTGTTGAAAAAAGGTTTACAAAAAGGTATAATGGATAAAGAAACAAGTAACGGAGGCTTTAAATGAAAACAATTTCCGATGTTCAAAACTTTTTAACCCAAACCAAAACGAAGGAGTTGTTTATCGCACTGTACGGCAACAACCCTGCTGAGTTAGAACGTCAGATTTCCCGATATGAGAATCTGGCAAAACTCTTTTTTGACCATTTCGGTGAAAAAGAGGTAACGCTGTTTAGTTCCCCCGGTCGTACTGAAATTGGCGGTAATCATACCGACCACAATCTCGGGAAAGTGTTAACCGGCAGCATCAACCTGGATGCCGCTTGCGTTGCATCCAAAAATAACGAAAACAAAGTCCGCATTTACGATTTAAAATACAACGAAGACTTCACCATCGACATCAATGCCCTGGAACGCGATCCCTCCGATCGCGGTTCTTATGCACTGGTAAAAGGTCTGTTAAAAGGCTTTTCAGAGCTGGGCGGGAAAATTGGCGGTTTCGACGCCTGTATCAGCAGTGAGGTAATTGCTGCCGCAGGTGTTAGTTCTTCTGCTTGCTTTGAAATGCTTATCTGTGCAATTTTGAACTCCTTTTACAATAACAACGCAGTAGATAAAGTGATTCATGCCCGTGCAGGTCAATATGCCGAAAACAATTACTGGGACAAGGCTTCCGGATTATTAGACCAAACCGCATGTGCTTTTGGAGGTATGGTTACCATCGATTTCGAAACCCCCACGGCACCCAAGGTAGAAAAACTTTCCTTCGATTTCTCCAAACAAGGCTATGACCTGTTGATCGTCAATACCGGTGGAAGCCACGCTAATTTAAGCCCCGAGTACTCCTCGATTCCCAATGAAATGAAGCAAGTTGCCGCTTTCTTCGGCAAACAGCACTGCCGCGAAATCACCAAGGAAATGATTTTTGAAAATCTTCCGAAACTTCGCGAAGCCACCGGCGACCGCGCAATTCTGCGTGCCTTGCACTTCTTAGCCGAGAACGAACGCGTTGATGCGCAAGTTGCGGCACTGAAAAATGATGATTTTGCAACCTTCCTAACCAAAATCACCGAATCGGGAAACTCATCTTGGAAATGGCTTCAAAACTGCTACGTAAACGAGGTACCTAACGAACAGGGCATTACGCTTATGCTCTCACTGACCGAACTGTTTTTGACAAACCATGAAGGTGGTGCTTGCCGTGTTCACGGCGGCGGTTTTGCAGGGGTTATTGCAGTCTGGCTCCCCAGCCACCTCACCGAGGAATACACCCGCTACATTGAAGGGATTGTCAATGAAAAAGTGGTGTATAAAATGTTTATCCGCCCCTACGGTGCCATTGATATTTGTGAAACAACAAAAAACTAAACTAAAAGCGGTTGCTCTGGAGCAACCGCTTTTTAATTGATAAAAATGCTGATAAATCCCTGATTATCAACGGCGATCCGTTTGGCAATTATCGATAACGTTTCTTTGGTTATCACCACTTTTGGAATGGGCAAAAAACGGAGATTTTCTGTCATCATCAGCCTTTCTTCCAGTCCCTTTTTACGCTCGTTATATTCTCTTAGTTTTCGTTCGAACAATCCCCTTGGAAATCCTTCCAAAAGGCTGTCCTCATACAATCTTTCTGTTTTCATATCAATTTGTTTTATCTCGTTTATCAGTTCTGTTTTGTCCTTTGCGACTTTATTCTCTTTTTTCCTCCAGCGTTTTTCTCGCTTCGTTAACAACTCATCAAGCGCAAATGCGATTTCCTCATCTAAAGTACTTTCCAGCGTCTTGTGAGCCTGGCAGCGTCTCTTTCCGCTGTGGTTGTATCCCGAACATACAAACCCCACTTTAGTGCCGAACATACGCCTGGTAAAAGACGATTCGCATTCAGCGCAAAATAATTTTCCTGCATACTTATGCGATGCAACCCGTTTCCTGTCCATAAGCCGCGCCTGTACCGATTCAAAAAGTTCCCTGGGAACAATCGCCTGATGGTGGTTTTCTATCACAACCGGCTTCTCATTAATTCTTCGTTTATGATTGACCGTGCTTACCCTTCCCGATAGATATACCCCGCAATAGCATGCGTTTCTTAAAATGCGCGATACCTTCTGACACGACCAGTGTTCCCAAGGCGCCTCTTTTTCGAGCGTTCGTGCCAAATCACTCATCCCAGCTCCTTTGGAAAAACTCTCGAAAATCCGAAAAACCTTTTTCGCTTCTTCCGGAACCGCAACCAGTTGATCTTCTGCGATTCTATAGCCATAAGGCGCTTTGATCAAAAGCTCTCCCCGCTCCATTTTATGTCGCAAGACCCTTCTGATTTTTTCCCCGTCTTCTTTTGCACGCCGCTCATTGATCCAAGCAAATAACCCAAAAAGCTTTTCGTCATAATGCTCGCTCTCCAAAAAGAGTGTCACGCCGTTTTCTTCCAAGAATCGAATGAACATGAGGCTTTCCAACTGATCGCGGCCGATTCTCGACGTATCTTTTGCAACAAAAGCACCAATATTTTCGGTTTCGATCCAGTTTTTCACCACAGACAAACGTCCAAAATCTGTTCCGCTTTTGTTGTCGTCCATCACAATATGCACCGGTTTGAGTTCTTTGCGCCTGCAAAACTGCAAGAGAATGTCCCGTTGAGTTTCGATTCTTTCGTAGCGTTCGCCACCGTCATCCCGACTTTCCCGACAATAAACAATCGCGTTTAACATCGCAATTCTTGGACCAGTCTATAAAGCATTAGATCCAAGGCCTCCTCGCTCTTGAAATAAAAGGTCACACGCCCAATTGTTACAGACAGCAAAAAGCACACACCTCCGTCCTAAGGTATGTGCTTTTAATGTTGTCCTATTCCGTTTCGAAAGTAGTAAGTAAGCCCTGTAATTCTTCCCATCGAGTATACAACTCGTCCAATTCTGTTGTTTTTGCTTGCAAACGCTCGGTCAATTCCATCAGTTTGGCATAGTCTGCAGCAATTTCGGGTGCTTGAATCTCCGTCTTGAGTTGTTCCGTTTCTTCTTCGAGCACAGTAATCTTCTCTTCTAACTTTGCAATATCAGAAACGCACTTGCGATAAGCAGCTTTTACCTCTTTTTGTGCCTTATAAGAACGTGACGACTCGCTCGTCTCCGAAACTTTCTCCTGCAAAACCACAGGCGTGCTCTTGGCGCGTTGCTCCAGAAAATAATCATAATCACCCTGATATGCTGTTATCCCGCCGTTTTCCATATACAATATGCGGTCTGCAAGACGGTTTATAAAGTATCTATCGTGAGAAATCACGAACAACGTCCCCTCATAATCGGACAAAGCGCTTTCAATAACTTCTTTCGACGCAATATCCAAATGGTTGGTCGGTTCGTCCAGTAGCAAAAGATTGGGGTGAGAAAGCATCAATTTCAATAAATGAACACGCGCCTTTTCTCCACCCGAAAGAGCATCCAGCGTTTTAAATACATCATCACCGCGAAACAAGAATCGCCCCAATGCATTTCGAATCTCAGTATTGGTCATCGACGGATAGGCATCGTGCACCTCATCAAATACTGTTTTTGAGCCATCTTGAAACAATAAAGACTGTTGATAATACCCGACCGAAACATTAGACCCCCATCGGAACGTTCCCGCATCTGCGTGTTCTTCTTCGGTCAAAATCCGAAATAAGGTGGTCTTACCACAGCCATTCGGTCCCAGCAAAAACAACCTTTCGCGGCGTTTCAAAAGCAGGTTGAAGTTACTAAAAAGCGTTTTCCCGCCGTATCCTTTTGACATTTCTTCGACATAAAGCACATCGTTGCCACTGGTACGAGCAACCTCAAATTCCATGGAGAAAGTCTGCGTAGCCCTTTGCTCTTCCACCATTTCTGTCTTTATCCGTTCCACCGCTTTTTCCATGTTCCGTGCGCGCTTTACACTTTTTTCCCGATTCCATTGACGGAATTGAGCGATACTCTCTTCCATCCGCTTAACTTCTTTTGCCAAAGTTTCGTTATGGTTTACTTCCGCCTTGCGGCGCTCTTCTTTAAGGTACATCGCGCGGGTATAGTTGGCGGGATAAACGATCGCGTGACGGTGTTCGATCTCAATGGTAATATTCGTAACACGGTCCAACAAATAACGATCGTGGGAGATCAGCAAAACCGCCCCCTTATACCCTTGTAAATAGTCCTCCAGCCAACGACAAGATTCCAAATCCAAATGGTTAGTAGGCTCGTCCAAAAGCAAAAGGTTTGCATCCGACAGCAGTAGTTTTACAAGTGCAACCCGAGTCTTTTGTCCACCGCTCATTTTAGCAACGGGAAGTGAAAATTCTTCTTCGGTAAACCCAAGCCCCAATAGCGCTCCTCTCGCCTTGCTACGAAACAAAAAACCACCCTCACGTTCATACGTCTCCTGAATCCTGAACTGCTTTTGTACCAGTTCATCCAACAGTTTCCCCGCTTGTGAGATTTCTTGCTGCAACGAATGCAACTGTTCTTCCATTTCCAGTAAAGGTGCAAACACCGTAAGAACTTCATCGTATGCGCTCCTCGTAGGGTGGCGGCAAGTATGCTGTTCCAAATAACCAATTTTGGTATCGTTTGGATGATGCACCACGCCTGCATCGCATTTCTCCTCACCCGTTAAAACGCGAAAAAGGGTACTCTTTCCTGCGCCGTTTACACCGATTAAGCCAATGCGTTGCCGCGGTTGGACTTGGAAGGTAACATCTTCCAAAACTACATTATTTTCGCCGTACTGTTTTTTTACTCCGACAACATCCAACAAAGCCATTTAGACCGTTTCCTTTTCCAAAGCATTTTCAATTGCACAAGCAAGTTGATCAGGGCAAGAGGTGGATTTAAAGCCGCATCTGATACCCTTTAGGCGGGCAACAACCTCTTTGGCCGGCATTCCCTCGCAAAGGCTTGATATCCCCGATGTATTGCCGTTACAACCCCCTAAAAACGAAATGTTTTTTACAATACCGTCCTCCAGTTCAAAACTAACCGACGAACTGCACGTTCCTTTTGTTTTGCTTGTATAGCGCATACCCATCGCCTCCCTATGTCATAGTATTCTATCAAATATTTTTCAATAATTCAATAGAAAAAGCGAAACGGGTAACCCGTTTCTCTTTTTTGATGTATAACTTATCTCTTCAACTGCAGGTCGTAATGTACGTCGTATGCTTTTTCTTCATCGGTGTACTTACGGAGCGTGTTGATAACTTCACCGTTGTTCCATTTTCTGTCGCCGATGTCATCGGTGGTACCCATAACGGTTACATTCAACTGTCTGCGACGAGCGCGAACATGATCCCAGTCAATGAAGTAGATGTGAGCGAATTCGCCGCCATCCAGTACGCCGTCTTTAATGGTCATGGTCTCGCTTCTGCCAAAGAAGACGCTTCTTAAGTGACCGTCGGTGTTCATGCTGGTGTAGTCACCGGGCTCGTCTACATATCTGCCGAACTGGGAATGAATCGGGCCGGGATGACGATACTGATGCTCTTCAGCAAAATCAGGAATCATCTTGCGCATAATGTCCAACAGGTCATGTTGCAAGAACTCCAGGTCAAAAGAGTCGATATCGTGAGAGCACTCCTGAATCATAACAGAGCAAGTGGTGTGGTGAGAAGCGATACAAACGGTACCGTTCTTAACACCGGAAGCCTTTACGATTTCCATGATTTCCTTAGAAACATCGTGGAAAGTGGGGATCCAGCCTCTGGACTGCAGTTCAAGTTCCTTCTGAAATACTTTAAATTCCATTTCAAATTCCTCCAATTATTTTTTATTCAGCCTTTCACCAACGGCACCGCCGGGATGGATCAAGGCAAATTGTTCGTTTTTGTAATCTGTTTCTTCAATCAAGGCAGCTTGCAAAGCGTGGAAAATCATACAAAGCGCTGTAGTGGAAGTAGTCCCCTGAGAATTGTATTTATCCGTTTCGCGATTTACATACTGCTTTAAGACAACATCTGCATCCAGAGCCAAAGGCGATTCTAAGTTTTCGGTTACGGTAATAATCGAAACTTTTTTCTGTTTGCAAATATCAACGATAGGTAACAGTTCTTTGGTTTTTCCGCCACGGGACGCAAATACCATTACATCCCCTTCCTGCAAAAACCCGGTAGCACCGTGAACAGCCTCAGCAGGAGAAATAAATCTGGAAGGACGTTCGATGCAACAAAGTAAGTGAGAGAAATGCTGGCAGATAATACCCGAATGTCCGCAACCGCAGGTGCCGATTCTCGGTGCTTTTTGCAAAAGTTCAACCGCCTTGGCAAAAGCATCTTCGTCAAAGTAGTTCAACATTTCAGCAAGACATTCGCTTTCGATTTTATAGGCGTTTTTCGCCTGTTCTAACGATTCGGGTCTCATGCGTGTAACTCATCCCAAGCTTTTCTCAGATTGTAAAGCATTTCCTCTACCATAGCGTACGGATCATCGGCTTTGATAACGCCGCTGGTAGAACCGGTTGCTTGTGCACCCAGTTTAATGGTGTTGTATACATCCTGACCGTTAGAAATACCTGCTCCCTGCAAAACCATAATCTCGGGATTGATTTCGTTAACGGTGCGAATGGTATCCAAAACATAGTTGGAGTCGCTGGTTTGACCGGTACCGATTAAATCGGTGGGTTCAGCAACAATCAAGTTCGGACCCATCTTGGCAATCTTCTTTACATCTTCAACAGTGTTGGCACAAACGATCGTTCCCAAGCCAACCTCGTCCGCACGGGCGATGGTCTTTTCAATCTCTTCAAACGAAATCGGTTTTTCGGCATGGTTCAGCATTACGCCAACCGCACCTGCCGCCTTAACAGCCTCGGGAAGAACGCTTCCCAAGCCGCGCCCTACAGGCAGCGAATCCATATGCTGAGCAAACACCAAAATACGCTCGGTATTGGATGCCAAGAGAGAAATATCGGTGTATTGCGGCGTAACGATAACATCAACATCATACTTCATCGCAACACGGTCGATAACCTTTGCCAACTTCAGCATTTCCTCACCGTAAAGATACGCTTTCGGCCCGATTTCAAAAAACGGTGCTTTGATTTTCAAACCTTTGTACACAGTTAATACCCCTTTCTTAAACGAAAGTGCCATTCATATTGTTATTAATCCACTTTCGTTTCGTTTTGCCTTTATTTTAATGCATTTTGCATTAAAAGTCAACAGTATTTTGCGTTCAACGCAAAGAATCCAAGTATCCTTGTAAAATCAATTCGGCAGATAGGGTGTCTACCTGTTTTTTTCGTTTATCTCCACGCACATTACATTCGCTTAAAATGCGGTGAGAGGCGACCGTTGTCAGGCGTTCATCCCACAAAATAACCTCTACTCCGCATCTTTCTTTCAACGACTCCGCGAAGCGCTTGGTCTTTTCGCCCCGTTCCCCCACCGTTCCGTTCATGTTCTTGGGGAATCCCAAAACGATTCGTTCCGCCTGAAATTGTTTAACATACCCTTCAATTTTTTCAATCAAAACATCTATGTTCCAAGAAGGCAATTGTCCAACGGGTTGCGCCGTCCACCCCAATGCATCGGAAACGGCAATGCCCGTTCTGGCATCACCAAAATCAATCCCTAAAACGCGCATCGTCTCACCCCTTTTTGCCGACCTTTTCAGCCGCCATCATCAAAGCAAGTTTTGCGCTTTCATAGGTCAGTCCACCCTGCATATAAACAGTGTAAGGGGGTTTAACAGGGGCGTCAGCGCTTAATTCAATAGATGCTCCCTGTACAAATGCACCTGCCGCCATTATTACCTCGTCCTGATATCCAGGCATTGCCCATGGGGTGGGTGCTACAAAAGAATCAACGGGCGAACCGCTCTGAATTGCTTCACAAAATGCAATCAACCGCTCTCTGGATTCCAGGCGTACTGCCTGAATAATACAGGAGCGCGCATCCTCGGCAGAAGGAATGACGTCATATCCGAGCTTGGCAAACAGCGAAGCAGACAGCACTGCGGCTTTCAAAGCCTGTGAAACAATATGGGGTGCCATAAAAAAGCCCTGATACATCTGACGTTTTAATCCGGGCGTCGAGCCGATTTCTTTGCCTACACCGGGTGCGGTAAACCGCTGGGCAACCTTGGATACGAGGTCTTTCCGACCGGCAATATATCCTCCCGTCAAGGAAAGACCGCCGCCGGGGTTTTTAATCAGCGAACCGACAATAAGGTCGGCACCGACATCGGTTGGTTCCTGTTTTTCAACAAACTCGCCGTAGCAGTTATCTACGACGCAATTCACTTGCTGATTTACCGTTTTGATACGGGCAATTGCCTTGCCGATCTCATCGATGGATAAAGTTTTGCGCCAAGCGTATCCTTTCGACCGTTGGAAAAAGACGGTAGTGATTGACTTGTCCCTTTCCACTTGTTTGCATATCTCTCCTATATCCAAAGAACCGTCTTCGAGCAGTTCTACCTGACTGTAGCCTACCCCCCAGTCCTTCAGCGAACCGTTTCCGTCTTCGCCGCACAAGCCGATCACCTCGTCCAGGGTGTCGTAGGGTTTACCGGTTGCGGATAAAAGCGTGCAATGCGGGCGCATAACGCCGAACAACGCTAAGGTAAGGGCGTGTGTTCCCGACAAAATACTATGCCGTACCAAGGCGTCTTCACAGCCAAAAACCTCGGCATAGACTTGTTCTAATGTGTCGCGTCCTACGTCATCATATCCATAACCCGATGTCTCTGAAAAATGAATCTCTGAAACGCGATTGTTTCGAAACGCCGCCAAAACTTTTGCCTGGTTATAGGCGGCTATCTCATCGATTTTCGAAAAATATTGCGCGGCATCTGCTTCGGCACTTTCACACAGCACAACTGTTTCTTTTGAGATCCCGAATGTAGTATAAATATCCATTAACCTTCTACCTCTTCCGTCTTATTTTCTGTTCCGTCATACAAAACCCGCGTAATAACGATCTCATACTTCCCCTTTTTCAGCAATTTTGCGTCCAAGCGTCGCAAAACAAAAAAGCAGACCGCTAAGCAAACGAAAGCAAACAGAATCTGCAACGGCAAAGCAGTTGTAAAACAGCCCGTTAAAATATATCCGCCGATAAAGAACAGCAACGGCAATACGTATACCAAAAACGCGGCAAAGAACACCTTTTTATCAGGGGTCTCGATTTCTACCGTAGCACCGCGGGGAGCACCCAGCGGATTCGATACCGTCACCAATTGATCAGTAGTGGGACAACCTGCACAATGTGCACAATTCTCGCCGCACGAGGTGGGACGTTTTACTCGTACCGTCGCCTTTTTCCTTGTCTGACGGACAATAATACCGATTTGCTTCATATGCATAACTCCTTTTTGTGGGCCTCGGCCAACAATAACATTTCTTCTGCATTCTTACGCGCCAAATCTGTAAAATCTGCGCCGTTCATAATGCGGGCAAGCTCGGAAATGCGGCCTTCCTTGTCCAGTTTTGTGACGTTGGTCATCGTTTTCTCCCCAACCGTTTTTTCAATCAGGTAATGAACATCTGCCATCACCGCTATTTGAGACAGGTGGGTAATACACAAAACTTGTTTGTTGCGGGCAACGCTATAAAGTTTTTGCGCAATCCTTTGAGCAGCACGACCTGAAACTCCGGCATCGATCTCGTCAAAAATTAAGGTCTGCACGGTGTCAAGCTCATTTAACACCACCTGAATTGCAAGCATTACACGTGACATTTCACCGCCGGACGCAATCTTAGTCAAGGGTCGCGGTTCGGTGTTCGGTACTGTCGAGATCAGGAACTCAACTGTCTCGGCGCCATACTGGGTAAGTGTTTCTTGAGGCGTTAGCATAACGGAAAAACAAGCGCCGCTCATATCCAATTCCTGCAACTGTACCGTAATTTCGTTTTGTAGTTTTTCAGCGGCATTCCTTCTTTGTCGTGTAATTACATCAGCCAGTTTTACCAGTTTCTCGTTTGATTCCTTGTACTGCGCATACAACGTATCGTAATGAACTTCGGCATATTCCAGGCGGTCCAACTCATCTTTCATTTCCTCAAGGTTCTTAAGTACGGTTTCAACCTCTCCCCCGTACTTTCTTTTTAACTGCTGGATCAAATTCAACCGTTCGTGCAACTCTGCAATTTTATACTTGTCAAAAGCAACCGTTTCAACATAAGCACGCAAATCGGTCGCCAGTTCCTCCGCTTCGGGAGCGAGATTCTGCAATCGTTCGCTAAAGGGAATTAAGGCAGAATCAAACCGTTCTGCCGAAGATAACGAGCGGACTGCTCTGCTGACAATATCATAAATTGTATGCCCAGCCTCACCGTTATATAAAAGGTCGCAGGCCTCGTTTACCGATTTGGCGATCTGTTCAGCGTGTTCCATCGCCTCCAGGTTTCTTCGGATTTCTTCTTCCTCGCCGTCATAAAGGGCGGCATCCTCTATCTCCGAAACCTGAAATTTCAGCCGTTCAAACCGTTGGCGGGTACTTTCATCACTCAAATCCAACGCCCGCAGCTGTTCTGCAATGGCAACGTTATGGTTAAATTCCTGTTGATATTCATCAAGTTCAATGCCACCAAAACGATCAAGATAGCGGGTATGGTATCGGGGTTGAAACAACATTTGATTATCAAACTGTCCATGAAGATTAACCAATCGACTCCCCACCGTCCGCAACAAAGCGGCGGTTACCATCCGCCCGTTAATACGGCAAACACTCTTTCCGGCGGAGTTCAGCTCTTTTGAAATCAGAAGGTCGCTATCAAAGGGAATCCCCGCTTCTTCCAGCACGTTACCAAGGTACGGGTCGTCCACCTCGAAAAGTGCTTCTGCATAAGCCTTTTCCGATCCGTTGCGGATTAAATCACGGGAAACGCGTTCTCCAAGAATCATATTGATTGCATCAATAATCATCGATTTACCTGCACCCGTCTCACCGCTTAAAACGTGAAATCCGTTTTCAAATGCCAAATCTGCATTTTCAATAACGGCAATATTTTCAATATGTAATTGTAAGAGCATACAATCACCGACTTTACTTATTTTGCTTTATCCAGGAAAAACCGTACCAATTTCTTTGCCTTTGCTTCGTCTCTTGTCACAATGAAAATGGTGTCATCACCTGCAAGACATCCGACAATATCGGGATGGGACAATGCATCAACGGCACAAGCAGCCGCTTGCGCCATGCCTGAAATTGTTTTAATGACAATGGTATTAATAGCCGAATCCACACTAATGATGCTCTGCTGGAACACAAGGTGCATCTTTTCGGAAACATCTTTGCCGATCAAACTCGGCGGAAGAGAGTATTTGTATCGTCCATTGGGTAATGAAACTTTGATAAGCCCCAATTCTTTAATATCACGGGAGATCGTCGCCTGGGCAACATGAAGCCCCGCCTCTTTCAAATGTTGAACCAGTTCATCCTGTGTCTCAACATTATACTTCTCAATACAAGACAAAATCAGTTCAAACCGCTTATTTTTCATATCTGCACCTCCGGTCGGTCAGTTTGTGCCGTACCACATCATAAAAACTGTGATTGCCAAGCCGTACAAACTTTGTTGTTGTTTTGGAATAACGCAGAGTAATGGTTGTATCGGCAGAAAGTTCGCACCGTTCCAATCCGTCTACGCTCAAAACAAACGGATGTCCTTTTTGGCTGTAAAACCCGATTTTTAAAACACTTTCAGGAGAAAGAACCCAAGGTCTTGCATAGAGTGAATGAGGACAAATCGGCGTTACCAAAAGACAATCCAGCTCGGGGGAAACCAGGGGGCCACCCGCGGACAAGGAATATGCCGTAGAGCCTGTCGGCGTTGCAACAATTAAACCGTCGGCACGGTACAAGTCCAATTCCCTTCCGTCTGCCTCGAGATTAAACTCACTTAATTCAACAGAAACGGCAGAAGAAACCGCAGCTTCGTTCAATGCATAAAAAGTTTCTCCCGAATCGGTTTCAATCTCACAAAGTCTGCGCTCTTCTATCTCAAATTCGCCCTTTAAAATTTGCTCCAAAGACGAAACCGCATCAGCTTCTAGCTCGGTAAGAAAACCAAGAGAGCCAAAATTGATTCCTAAGATGGGAATTTGAAATGCAAGAACCCGATGAGCTGTATAAAGAACCGTTCCGTCACCGCCCAAGGCAATGGCAAGGTCAATTTTAGCCAATTGTTCGTCCATTTGGCAAAGACTTACCGGGAGCTGTTGGAAAAATTCCGCGTAGGACACATCGGCGTACAGTTCGGCGTTCAATTCCACCAACCGTTGAATCAAGGTCGCTGCCCCTAACGGAAGTTCATTCTTATAGGCGTTTGGAAATAACGCAATTTTTTTCATTTTCGGTCCCCACCTTTATCAAAAGCAGAATGTGCAGTCAAGACAACGGATGTAATATCCAGTTTTGTCGTCGCTCCGTTTTTCTGCACGCCAATTAAAAACTCAATGTTCCCGTCCCCTCCCGTAATGGGCGACGGTGTTAAGCCAAAAGGAATCAATCCATTGTCCGTTGCATTGATAACCAAATTCTTTAACACGTCATGGTGTACCTTTTTATCACGAACAATTCCGTTTTTGCCAATCCGCTCCCGCCCAGCTTCAAATTGCGGTTTGACAAGGCAAATTGCGTATCCGCCCTCGGTGAGTACAGATGCAATGGCAGGAAACACAAGCCTTAAGGAAATAAACGAAAGGTCAGCCGTGATGAGCTGAATCTTTTCCTGAAAACGGTCAGCAGTCAGCTCCCGTGCGTTCGTTTTTTCCATTACAACAACCGCAGGATCAATCCTTAGCTGATCTACCAGCTGATTGGTTCCAACATCTACTGCATATACCTTTTTTGCCCCGTTTTGTAACAGGCAATCGGTAAATCCACCAGTAGAAGCACCCAAATCAACAACGGTCATTCCTTCAACGGACAATCCAAAAGCTTTTAGCGCCGCCTCCAGTTTATAGCCTCCCCTGCCAACATAACGTTCTTTTTCATCCAAAACATTGATGCAATCAGCTTCGGCAACAATATACGATGCTTTATTAACAGTTCTTCCGTTAACGACTACCTTACCGCTGATAATGGCGGCTTTCGCTTTTTCTCTCGCAGAATAAAACCCATTCTTTACCAGGTATAAGTCCAGTCTCATTGCCTTAATACCTCTACAATTCTTTTGGTCATACCTTCTGCATCCAGTTCATACTCACGCAACTGTTCGGCAACCGTAGCTTGTGCAACAAAATGGTCAGAAACACCGTAGTGGAACACAGAAGCATCAATATTTGCCCTTGAAATAACGGAAGCAACCGTTTCGCCGATCCCACCCAGTTCCATACATTCTTCAAACAGAAAAATCCTGCCACATCGTGCGGCGTCCAAAACTGCGTCAGTATCAAGTGGTTTAAGCGAAACGAGTTTTAACACCCCGCAGGAAACACCGCTTTCCTCCAACCTTCTGCTCGCCTTTAATGCTTCATGGACCAATCTCCCGTAAGTCAAAATCACGGCATCGGTCCCTTGTTTACACCAACAAGTACAATCGGACAGATTCTCGTTGCCTCCATCAAAGAAATGGTCTTTTTCATATCGGATCGCAACCGGACCTTCACAATCGTTTATTGCCCGGCGAAGCAACATACCTAATTCTTTGGGAGAAGATGCAGAATAAATTGTCAAATTGGGAACGGCTTTTAAGAAGGAAACATCGAACAATCCGTGGTGCGTTTCTCCATCCGCACCAACCATACCTACATGGTCAATCAAAAAAACGACATGCAAGTTTTGCATACATACATCGTGAATAATCTGGTCATAGCCTCGTTGTAAAAATGACGAATAAACCGCAAAAACGGGGGTTTTGCCGCCCTTTGCCAAACCTGCCGAAAATGTAGCTGCATGAGCTTCGGCAATGCCGACATCAAAGGTTCTGTCGGGATATACTTTTGCAAAGGTATCCATTCCCGTTCCATCCAGCATCGCTGCACTGACAACAATCAGGTCTTTGTTTTCCTTTGCCAGTTCCAACAATGTTTCCCCTGCCGCCTTGGCATACCCTGCGGCGGTTTTATTCGTTCCATGCTCCAACGACAAATCAAAGGGACCGACGCCGTGGAAACAGTCAGGAGTCTTTTCTGCCGGTGTAAAGCCTTTCCCCTTCACGGTTTTGATATGTAAAAGGACAGGCCCTTTCATCGTTTTGCATCGGGTCAAACTCCGCTCCAGCGTGTCTAAATCGTGACCATCTATGGGTCCTAAGTAATGAAAACCAAACGTTTCAAACAAGGTACCGATTGAAAAAAAACGTTTTAAGGAATCTTTTACTTTCTCGAGGAAACGGTAAAGCGGACGGCCGATTTTTGGTATAGCGTTGATTGTTTTTACAGTGATTTGTTTTAAGCGGTAATAAAACCCTTTGCTCCGAAAACGGTTGAGGTATGAGGATACTGCGCCCACGTTTTTTCGAATGGACATCTCGTTGTCATTTAAAATGATCAACATATCCCGTTTCTCATGACCAACATGGTTCAACGCTTCGAAGGCCAAACCACCGGTTAGAGAACCGTCACCGATAACGCCAATTACACGATAATCCTCATCGCTTAAATCACGAGCAGCGGCAATTCCCGCACAAGCGGAAACGGAAGTACTGCTATGGCCTGTGTTAAACACATCATATATACTCTCTTCTGCTTTAGGAAATCCGCTGATTCCGCCTTTTTGCCGAAGAGTAGAAAAGGAAGAAAGTCTTCCCGTCAGCAGTTTATGAATATAAGACTGATGTCCCACATCCCATACAATTTTGTCCCTTGGGGTGTCAAAAACACGATGAAGCATAACTGTCAACTCTACAACACCCAGGTTCGAAGCCAGGTGTCCGCCGGTTTTGGAAACCTGTTCCAACACGACCTTTCGTAATTCGGCACACAATTCGGCCAATTCATTACGCGAAAGTGTTTTAAGGTCATCGGGAAGATTCAGTTTTTCCAATAGCATCGTACTCACACCTTGATATGTAAAAGTTTCTTAAAAAAGCATAAAAGCTCCGCAACATAAAGGATAATGGTTTCAGACTGGTTCATTGCCAACGTTTTCCCCATCGCTTTTCCGCCAACGGTCAGTGATGCCGTGATAGCACCGAAAACCAGATTCCAGAAAAAATGGTTGGTGGGAATGGTAAAAACAATGGCAGAAACAGCCGTACCACTGACGATCCCGCAAATGTCCCCAATCACATCGTTACAAAAGTTTGACACACGGTCTGCGTTTTTCAAAAGAGCAATCGCCGTTTTTGCGCCCATCTTTTTCTTGGCAGCCATTGCATGAAAGGGTGCCTCGCTGGCAGCCGTAACAGCAACACCGATAATGTCAAATAAAATGCCTACGAACACAATGCAAATCAAAACAAAGTACATCCAAAAGGGCGCCACCTTTTCCATCACCGAAGCAGATAAAGCATTCATTGCGACAGAAATGGCAAAAGTGAGTATAAAAATTCGAAGCACCCACGAATGCCCGCCTTTTTTCTTTGTTTTCTTATTCTTGTCCTTTTCCAAAGACATGGAATCACATCCTGAAAATAAAAAATAGGTGGCGGCAAACTGTGTAAATATTGCGGCTTAGGTTCGGTTGGTTTTCCCATAGCATTACCGTTTGTCGCCAATCCGGCTGTTCCCATTTAAAACGCTATTCGATGTGTCGCCAACATCAAGACCGAATCGCCACTTAGTCCGCACTGCAATCCACAGTCTGTCTCATACGAACAGTCTAGGAGTTTTCCTCCGCAGTCACATCGGCTCTTAGCCTCTTTTGCAAACAAGATTTCAAGCAGCAATAACTGACGGGTATTGGCCGATACCCATCAGCCTGATCTGCTATTCTTGCATGTTCACTCAAGGCAGGCTACTCTGTTCACAGCACATTCTTGTACCGCATAACAGGTTTAATCCCAAATCGTACCTCCGTTCATTGCACCAGCAAGCGAAACGAGAACTACAAGTTTGGGTCTCCGCGAAAAAGGGGTCGAGGTTTGCATGCCATTGCAAATCGCCCCTAATTCTTAACTCCCAGCATCAACCCCCGACTGGCATCGAAAGCCAACACCAGGAACTTCATCGATGTGCCCTTCAACGGATTTTTAGGCCCGTCCTGGGAACCGATAGAACTGACTAGAATACTGCGCCACCTGTATAGTTTTTCATTATATACGATTATTATACCATATATCGTAAGTATTTGTAAAGAGCATTGCCTACATCTTTCTTGAAACCAGCTCGTCCGCAAAGGTGCGCAGATGCTCTGCCTTTTCTCCAAAAACAGCGAGTGCCTTTTTGGCATCATCTATGAGCTCGAGAACCTTCTCCTTCGACGCTTCCATTCCAAAAAGAGAAAGATAAGTGGTCTTTTGACATTTCTCGTCGTTACCTGTCATTTTACCCGTCAAATTTACATCGCCGACAACATCAAGAATATCGTCTTGAATCTGAAATGCAACACCTAGATTAAGACCAAAATTAGATGCTGCTTTTTCTTCCTCTGTTGTGCCGCCTGCCAACTGAATCCCCGCCAGACAAGCTGCTTCGATCAACCGCGCGGTTTTTAAAGTATAGGTCGTTAAAACCAATTCTGCATCTTTGGTCAAAATTTCGGTATCAAGATACTGACCGCCTTGAACCCCGAGAGCACCTGCAGAAGCGGCAATGGTTTGCATCGGCTTTACGAAACTGAGAGAAGTGCTGTTGCTTAGCATTGTTTCGTATGCCAGGTTTAAAAGAGCATCACCCGCAACCATGGCAACCGACTCCCCTTTTGCACAATGCAGTGTGGGTTTTCCTCGGCGCAAAGTATCGTCATCCATACATGGCATATCATCATGAATCAAAGACGATGCATGTATCATCTCCAATGCGGCGGCAAACGGGAACGCCGTTCTGTAGTTGTCTCCCAACAGTGAGTAAAACTCTAACAAAAGCCAGGGGCGAAGCCGTTTTCCTCCGTCACAAAGGCTATATTCGATTGCTTCAAACAGGGGTTTGACACCTTTACGAGGAGCATTTGTAAGGCTTTTTAAGTAGGTATCGAACTCACCGCGCCAATCATTGCTCAACTGCGTCATTTTCAACCCCCGCAAACTGTTCTTCCTGCACTTCACCCGAAGGTGTACGAACCAACATTGTTACCTTTTGTTGTGCATCATCCAAAATTTTGGCACATTGTCGTGTCAAAGAAACACCTTTTTCAAACAAAGCAACAGAGTCCTCCAGCGAGATCTCGCCGCCTTCCAGTTGTTCCACAATTTGTTCTAACTCAGCCATCAGGGCTTCAAAACTTTTTTCTTGCATATTCTCCTCCTATCTGCCGCTGGAGCCAAAGCCGCCATCCGAGCGGACGGTATCATTTAATACATCTGCTTCTATCAATTCTTCTTGAAAATAAGGGACAATGACCATCTGTGCAATACGATCTCCAGGCTGGATGCAATAGGTCTCGTCCGAAAGGTTAATCAAGCCGCATTTGACCTCGCCGCGATAGTCACAATCAATCACGCCGACGCCGTTGGCTAAGGCAATTCCTTTTTTGGTGCTGATTCCGCTACGGGCAAAAACAAGCCCTACTTTTCCCTTCTCAATTTCAAATGCCAAGCCCGTGGGCACTAAAACTCGTTCACGGGGACGCAGTTCAATAACGCCATCAATATCAGCACTCAGGTCCAAGCCCGCGGCGCCTTCCGTTGCATATTGCGGCACCTTTGCAGAATCCCGTAACTTTTTAATTTTCAGCATATTCACACCTACTCTACAATTTTATATAAATGTCCGCGGGTATAACGCAAAGGCGTTGCAACCGACTGACCATGGTACATTTTCGCTACCCGAACACATTCATCCGGAGATTCCGAAGTCATCTTTAAAAAGACAGCATCAATCCCGGCATCCTTAAAATCATTCAAACGGTCTGCGTTGAAAAGCACTGTTCCGTTTCGAATCTCGCTACGGCACCCTTCTGATTTCACAACCGAAAACGTCTCACCCTTACGGTCTATCAACCGAGTCGGGCAAGAACATTCTTTGAGTGCTGCATGCAATAGACAGTTTTTCGTAATCATCAAAGGCATATGTCCGTAAGCAAACACAAACACAGGAATCAGCTTTCGCAGATCCGAAATTCGCCGTAAACTCAATTCATACGACAAACCGCAACCGCTTACGCCAAGACGCTCCAATTCTTGCAAAGACTCGGAATTGGTAATATTCAGTTCAAAAGCCGTGTTCATTTTCAAGCCCTTAAATAAATGTGCTTGACCAATGTCCGAAACCATCACTTCAGCACCGTCAGTTTCGGCCCATTGACGAAGCTCAGTCATCTTTTTTTCATCAGCAAAACGAGGTATCATCAAAACACAGGAAACATTATACGCTTTCCTGTGTCCCCAAAGATGGGGAGGTAAAAACAACTTATCAACAAAAGGTGCCGTTGCCATTGCTTGCTCCTCCGTCTCAACAGAAGCAAAGAGTTGCGGTTCGGCAGAAGGCTTAGATATCTTTGGAAAGGGCTTGTACTCGCCGAAACCGGAAAAACGTTTTTGGTGGTTTATGCGTAAACGTGCAAGTTCTTCCAACGCCGTCCTTCGAAGGGCATTGATTTCCTTTATAGGAACGGAACAGCCATCTTCCAATTCTAATTTTATTGTTTGAATTTCAAAAGGAGTATCCCCCGTCTTTTGTAACTGTGTGATTACCCGTTCCCGGGTCAGAGGAACATTCCGTGCTTCTTCTGCAAATACCTGAGAATACTCTTTAACCGACCGAATGCCATCGCTGATTTCCAGTTCAGCGGGTAAATTTAAGCCGATTTTACAGACTGCAGTAACGTCAATTGTTTTCTTTTTAATCGGAAGTTCAATCGGATGATAAGGATTATCCGGTCGCTGATACGAAAACATCTTTCGTCCGGTCGTTCCCCGTAAGTAGCCATCGGTAAAACCATCTCGATCAAAGGCAGATTTTAAACGGTTGAAATCATCAGCATCGGGTTCCTTGCCGTCGATACACCTACGATACACATCTGTAACCGTCCCCACATACGAAGGACCCTTCATCCGCCCTTCGATTTTAAGGGAGGTAATACCGATGCTTTTCATCTCATCGATACAGTTTAAAGAACACAAATCTTTCAATGACAAATATTGAGCCTCATTATCCCCCAGGCGGTAAGATAGTCTGCAAGGTTGTGCACACCGACCGCGGTTTCCACTACGCCCGCCGATAATACTGCTCATATAGCACTGCCCCGAATAGGACATGCAAAGTGCGCCGTGTCCAAAAATCTCCAGCTCCATATCGGTGCGCTCACGGATATAGCGTATTTCCTCCAAAGACAGTTCACGGGCAAGAACCACGCGGGAGATCCCCAGCGTCTCTGCGCCTTGCACTCCGGCCAGGTCGTGGATCGTCATCTGGGTACTGGCGTGAATCGGAAGATCGGGCGCGATTCTCCGAATCAGTGAAGCAACGCCAATATCCTGGACAATAACGGCATCTGTCCCAATTTCAGCAAGAAACCTAATATATTGTGAAAGCTCTTTAAACTCACGGTCAAAAACCACAGTATTAACCGTTATATATACACGAACGCCAAATAAGTGGCAATAGTCTACCGCAGACAACAGTTCTTCATTACTGAAGTTGTCTGCATATTTTCTGGCGCCAAACTGTTTACCGCTCAGATACACAGCATCGGCGCCGTAGGCCACAGCCATTTCCAGACATTTCCGATTCCCTGCAGGAACAAGTAATTCCATACAACTCGCCTTTCCATTCGAAGTAAGACAAAAAGAGCGGCTCGGCGCCGCTCTTTTACAAAACTTAATTAAACTTACGGACGCTTAACACACCGTCGATAGAAACAACTTGCTGTAATACAGAGTCGTCAACCGCTCCTTCAATATCCAATAAAGTGTATGCGTAATCTTTCTTACTGGCATTCAGCATATTGGTAATATTAAGATGAAGTTCAGAAAACGCTGCAGAAATCTGACTTAACATCTTGGGAATATTACGATGAGCAACTGCTACACGCGTATCGTTTGTGCGAGGCAGGGAGCAGTTGGGGAAATTGACGGAATTCACGATGTTACCGTTTTCCAAGAAGTCGCGCAACTGTTGTGCGGCCATAGCAGCGCAGTTGTCTTCCGACTCAGGAGTGGAAGCACCCAAGTGCGGCAGTGCCAAAACGCCGTCCATGGTCAAAACACGTTCGTTGGGGAAGTCGGTGACATAGGTGGCGATGGTGCCGTCTTTAATTGCAGCTTCCAAATCATCTTCGCAAACCAGTTCACCGCGAGAAAAGTTCAGTAAACGGACGCCTTTTTTCATCAGAGCAAAAACATCCTTGTTAACAGAACCGCGGGTCTCGTCATTCAGCGGGACGTGCAAAGTAATATAATCCGCATTCTTATACACTTCCTGAATATCGGTAGCGTGGACAATCTTTCGAGACAATTTCCAAGCGGCGTCGACGGACAGATAGGGGTCGTAACCAATAACGTCCATGCCCAATGCACATGCCGCATTAGCAACACCGATACCGATGGCACCCAAACCAATTACACCAAGGGTCTTTCCCTTAATTTCAGGACCAACAAAAGCACTTTTACCTTTTTCGACCTGCTTGGCAACGCCTTCGGTTCCGATCAAGGTCTTTGCCCAGTTGATGCCATCAACAATTTTTCTGGACGAAAGAAACAGTGCGGTAATAACCAGTTCTTTCACCGCATTGGCGTTAGCACCGGGGGTGTTAAAGACAACGATACCGCGTTCAGAACACTTGTCAATCGGAATATTGTTTACACCTGCACCGCAACGGGCGACAGCCTTCAAAGAAGCGGGTAATTCCATATCGTGCATTGCAAAGCTACGCAACAGAATACCATCCGGATTTTCAATGTCCTCGCCAATATGATAAACGGCAGGATCCAGTTTTTCCAAACCAATAGGCGAAATTTTGTTTAACAGTTTAATTTCCATTGTTTTTTCCTCACTTACGCTTTGGGATTTTCGGCGGCAAACTTCTTCATAAAAGCAACCAGTTCTTCAACGCCTGCTTTGGGCATTGCATTATAGATAGATGCTCGCATACCGCCAACGGAACGGTGCCCCTTTAAATTCTTCAAACCTGCAGCTTCTGCTTCTGCAGCAAATTTTTTGTCCAGGTCCTCGTTACCGGTAACAAAAGTAACGTTCATCAAAGAACGGCATTCTTTCTTTACAGGTGCAGCGTAATAGTTCTGGCTGTCCAGATAATCATACAACAGAGCCGCCTTTTCTTCGTTCATCTTTTGCATTACATCCAAACCACCCAAAGATAAGATCCATTCATAAACCAGTTTGGCAACATAAATGGAATAGCAAGGCGGAGTGTTATACATCGACCCGTTCTCGGCCATAACCTTCCATTCCAGCATGGTGGGCATTTTCGGGTCAGCATATTCCAGTAAGTCTTCACGGACAATAACAAGGGTTACACCTGCGGGTGCCATGTTCTTCTGTGCACCTGCATAAATAACGCCGAAACGGCTGACGTCAACAGGCTCAGAGATAATACAGGAAGACATATCGGCTACCAGCGGAACGTCACCTGTGTCGGGAATGTAGTGATACTTGGTACCGTAAATAGTGTTGTTAAAGCAAATATGTACATAAGAAGCATCGGGACGAATGTCCTCGCGGGTCACTTCGGGAATGTAGGTGAAATTATCTTCTTTCGAGGTTGCAACGCATCTTACATCGTAACCCATCTTCTGTGCTTCTTTATAAGCTTTGCCGGAGAACTGACCGGAAACGATGTAGTCTGCTTTGCCCGTTCTGCCAATCAGATTCTGAGGAACTGCGGCGAACTGCGTCGACGCACCGCCTTGTACAAAGAGTACTTTATAATTTTCAGGAATGTTCATCAGCTTACGAAGCAGTGCTTCTGCTTCATCAAAAATGCCCTGATATACTTTGGAACGATGACTCATTTCCATAACGGACATGCCGCTGTCACCGTAACAAAGCATCTCCTCCGCGGCTTTCTCCAAAACCGGAACGGGAAGCATAGAAGGGCCTGCAGAAAAATTGTAACAACGTTTCATTTCATTCGACTTCCTTTACAAAAAAATTCATTAGAGTTATTATATCTCAAAAATGTCGATTCGTCAAGTAAAAAAGGACGGTTCACCCGTCCTTTCATGTTGTTTTGCCCCGCAATGCCGTTATGTGAAATAAATTAAAAACCTGCATAGCAGGTGGGTGCCCTCGAGAACATTTACAGCGTCCCTCTCTGTTGCAAATGAGGGCTTGCACGACCTGTTCAAAGCTGGGCTCCCTTTCATTGAGCGTTGGTTTTAATTAAGAATCACTCACGCACACCGCAGGGGGGATGTTTCACTCTTCCTCTTCGTACTCTTCCATCTGACGCTGGAAAATTTCAAATACTTCATCTAAGACAGCTTCGTCTTCTTCAACGACAAAAACATCCTCATCCTGCTCGTCAACTGCGAGTTTCAGAATGGTAACTTCGTGTTCTTCCTCCTCTGTTTGCGGATCAGCAGGCAATAAAACGACATAGGTTTCATCGCGGTGTTCCACCTTGTCGATGAACTCAAAGGTAATCTCGTTTCCTTCTTCGTCCAGCAATACTACAAGGTTATCCATTTCTTCCATTGTATGTTCCTCCTTCAAAAAATATTCATTATGCTTAGTTTGTTATCTCGAGGCTCACTTCATATTCAAACCAGTTCGCAACCTCTTCCTCACAAATCCCATTGGGGATCTCGACTTCCAGTTGATACCGCCAGAATCCGTCTTTACTCTTATGTACCGATACATCATTGACATGGATGTTGTTATTCTCCAGTAAATTAATGACCTTATCCTGAAACCCGCTCTCGTTCACATTATGGATAGTCAGTAAACGAATGACGCTAATCTGAGTATTGGTGATACGGTTGTGCAAGAGCAAGTGGATTAAAAGGATCAAAATCGTTCCCGCAAAGCCAACCAAATACAAGCCTGCGCCTATCGCCATACCGATACCGGAAGTGGCCCATATGCCCGCGGCGGTGGTCAAACCAACAACCGTTTGGTGCTGCACCAAGATCATACCGGCGCCCAAAAACCCGATACCGCTGACGATGGTAGAAGCGATACGAGACGGGTCCGCTCCCGCAACATCAGAAAACCCATACTTCGAAACAAGCATAATCAACGCAGAGCCACAAGCAACCACACAGTGGGTACGCACACCGGCCCCTTTGGAACGGTTTTTACGTTCCCAACCGATAATCATACCGCAAATGATTGCGAACAACATTCGGAACACGCAGTTTAGTGTGAATACACTTTCGCTTACCAATTCAATGTCCATTTTATACTCTCCCTCTAAACATATATATCATACCACATCCCCTTCTTTTTGTCCATACAAAAAAGAATTTTTTCTCCCATCTTGCATATAGGAAAAAAATGTGCTACAATGAAAAAAGCGTATAAAAAATACATATAGAAAAGGATGACGTTATGAAAATCTTAGTTATTAACGCCGGCAGTTCTTCTATCAAATACCAGTTGTTTGATATGAGTAACGAACGCGTCCTGGCAAAAGGCATGTGCGACCGTATCGGTATCGAGGGTGGTAACTTCAAGCAAAAGGTTGAAGGCCGCGAAGATTACAAAATCGATATCCAGATGAAAGACCACGGCGAGGCAATCCAACTGGTTATCGACACCTTAATCAGCAAGGAGCAGGGTGTTATCGAATCCGTTGCAGAAATCAACGCTGTCGGCCATCGTGTTCTCCACGGCGGCGAAAAATTCTCCGGCTCCGTTATCATCAACGATGATGTAATCGCCGCAATCGAAGAATGCTGCGAACTCGGACCTCTTCACAACCCTCACAATCTGACCGGTATCCGCGCTTGCGAACGCATCATGGGTGACATTCCCCAGGTTGCTGTTTTCGACACCGGTTTCCATCAAACTATGCCCGATTACGCTTATTTATATGCTCTGCCTTATGAGTATTATGAAAAGTATAAGATTCGCCGTTACGGCTTCCACGGCACCTCTCACCGCTACATCAGCATGCGTGCCGCTGAAGTTTTAGGCAAGGATCCCAAAGACCTGAAGCTGGTCACCTGCCACCTGGGCAACGGTTCTTCCGTAACCGCAGTTGATGGCGGCAAGTGCCTGGATACCTCCATGGGCGTTACCCCCTTAGAAGGCATTATGATGGGCACCCGCTGCGGTTCCATCGACCCCGCTATCGTCCCCCTGCTGATGGAAAAAGAAAAGCTTTCCGCCAAAGAGATCGATACCGTTATGAACAAGAAGTCCGGTATTCTGGGTGTTTCCCAAAAGACCAGCGACAACCGCGATATCGAACAAGGTGCCAAAGACGGCGATGCCCGTTGCCAGTTAATCGAATCGATGATTTGTCATCAATTGGTTAAACTCATCGGCGGCTATGCAGCTGCTATGGGCGGTGTTGATGCCATTGTATTCGCAGGCGGCATCGGCGAAAATAACCCCCAGTACAGAACACGCGTTGCCGAAAAGCTTGCATTCATGGGTGCTGCAATTGATGAAGAAAAGAATAAGCTCCGCGGCGTAGAAATCGACATTTCTACCGAGGATGCAAAACTCCGTACGCTGGTTATCCCCACCGACGAAGAGTTGATGATTGCTAAGGATACCTACGAGCTGGTAAAATAAATCCGGCTTAAAAGGAAGTGCAAAATGCACTTCCTTTTTTATTTCGAAAACCGAAATGTAAAAACGTCCTATATTACCTAAACAAAAAGAGAGTCCCCAAAGGGAACTCTCTTTTATTTGATGCTTTAAAGTTGGGATTAATACATTCCCATACCGCCACCCATGCCGCCGGCAGGAGCAGCCGGTTCAGGTTCAGGCTTACTTGCAACAACGCTTTCGGTGGTCAGAATCATCGAAACGACACTGGCAGCATTCTGCAAAGCAGAACGAGTTACCTTAGCGGGGTCAACAATGCCCGCTTTGACCATATCAACATACTCCTCTGTCAGAGCGTTATAGCCAAAACCGTTGGTGTTGTTCTTGATTTCATTCACAACAACAGATCCTTCAATACCTGCATTGCTTACAATCTGACGAACGGGCTCTTCCAAAGCACGGAGGACAATCATGACACCCGTCTTTTCATCGCCCGATACCTCGGGAAGCAGTTTCTCAACATTTTTGATTGCGGTAATATAAGCAGTGCCCCCGCCTGCAACAATGCCTTCCTCAACAGCGGCGCGGGTTGCGGCCAGGGCATCTTCAATACGCAATTTCTTTTCCTTCATCTCGGTTTCGGTAGCAGCACCGACCTTAATGACAGCTACACCGCCGGACAGTTTTGCCAGACGTTCCTGCAGCTTCTCACGGTCAAAATCAGAAGTAGTAACTTCAATCTGATGCTTAATCTGGCCGATACGTTCCTTGATTACCTCGCTATCGCCGGCACCATCAACGATAATGGTATTTTCCTTCTGGACTTTAACCTGTCTTGCGCGTCCCAGTTGGAACAGCTGTGTTTCTTTTAAGTCCAGACCCAATTCTTCGGAAATTACTTCACCGCCGGTCAGGATAGCAATATCCTTCAGCATTTCTTTTCTGCGGTCGCCAAAACCGGGAGCTTTAACAGCTACACAGACGAAAGTGCCGCGCAACTTGTTCAAAACCAAGGTGGTCAGCGCCTCGCCTTCGATGTCTTCGGCAACAATTAAGAGCTTCTTACCCTGCTGAACGATCTGCTCTAAAATCGGTAAAATGTCCTGAATGGTAGAAATCTTTTTATCGGTAATCAGGATGTAAGGATCATCCAGCTCAGCTTCCATCTTCTCGGTATCGGTTACCATATAGGGCGAAATATATCCGCGATCAAACTGCATCCCTTCAACAACTTCAGAGAAAGTCTCGGCAGTCTTAGACTCTTCCACGGTAATAACGCCGTCGTTAGAAACTTTTTCCATTGCATCGGCAATCAGATTGCCGACGATTTCGTCAGCAGCAGAAACAGACGCAACACGGGCAATATCTGCCTTTCCGCTTACCTTTGCGCTACCTGCAATGATACTTTCAACCGCAGCGGCAACAGCCTTATCCATGCCCTTTTTAACAATCATAGGATTGGCACCGGCAGCAACATTTTTCATTCCTTCACGAACCAAAGCCTGTGCAAGAAGCGTTGCGGTAGTAGTACCGTCACCTGCAACATCGTTCGTCTTGGTAGCAACCTCACGAACCAGCTGAGCTCCCATCTGTTCAAAGGGGTCTTCCAATTCAATTTCCTTAGCAATGGTAACACCGTCATTGGTAATCAAAGGTGCGCCAAACTTTCTGTCTAAGACAACGTTTCTTCCTTTGGGACCCAAGGTTACTTTAACCGTATTTGCAAGTTGATTAACACCACGTTCAAGTGCACGACGCGCTTCTTCTCCGTACAAAATTTCCTTTGCCATTTCTGTTACCTCCTATTAGTCTTCGACCTTTGCTAAAATTTCGCTCTGTCTCAAAATGATATATTCCTGCCCGTCAAACTTTACTTCAGTTCCGGCATACTTGCTCATAATGACCTTATCGCCAACAACAAGTTCCATTACAACATCCTTGCCGTCAACGACACCGCCGGGACCTACTGCAATAACTTCTGCCATCTGGGGCTTTTCTTTTGCAGTACCTGCCAACAAAATGCCGCTCTTGGTGGTTTCTTCACTTTCGAGCATTTTAATCACAACACGGTCTGCCAAAGGTTTAATATTCATGATAATTCCTCCGTTCTGTTTTAGCACTCGCCAGTCGAGAGTGCTAACTTATTTAATGATATTAAAAAATATACAGAAAATCAAATTTGGTATTTTAACCCAAAACAAAAATAACTTTTACTCTTGCGTTTTTTCTCCCGCTTTCTCTGTTTTGCTCCGGAATGCTCACATCCGAATAAGCGAATCGTGGAACGAGAACAGTTCACGAGAGAGCTTGAAAAAAGCAATGCACATCAAAACAACTGCTACTGTACCAATCAATGCAAGAAGCAAATGAAAGCGTTTTTGTAAGACAAGGGTACCCTTCCCCTCATCCCATCGTGTCGGTTCATCGTGCGCAACACGAACATAAGAAAAATACAACGTAAAAATAGAAACAAGCGGTATTGTCAAGCCGAAACCCCAAAACAAAACGCCGAAAGACCGTTTGATATTCTCGACAAATGTCAGTTTTTCACCGGTTTCATTCCGCACCGCGATATTGAACAAGCGTTTCCCCGCTGTATAACCAAAAAAGGTCATTAAAATGGGTTCGCTGAAATGTGCCAGAAAAACCGAGGCAGGAATCAGTACTTGAAGTACAGCAACTCCGCCCATTTTAGGTGCTAAATACGGACCAACGGCAAGTTCAAGAACCAGTAAATGCAAGAGGATATCGAAGCACCTTGCCATCAGACGCATAAAAGGTGCATTCCGTACGGCATACTGTCGAGACTCAAACCATTTCAATTTCGAATCCCCGTCTTTGTAAACCACTCGTTCCGTTCCGCAAAACGGACATACAGCGACCTCTGAATCGAATTTCTTCTTACAATAAAGACAACGTTTCATCTTCATTTCAAATACTCATCTACCAAATCACGCATTGCTTCTTTTTCGCAGTAATCCGAAAAACGGACAGACAGTTTTTTAAGTTCAGCCAGCGAAGCAGGAATCTTTAATCCGGAGAGCTTTTCCAACTGCTCTAATTGAGCAAACTCTTCAGCCGCTTTATCAACGCCGAGCGCATCTAAAACGCTTCCTGCAAATTTATACGGACTTGCCGTAGAAGCGATGACGGTAAGCGTTGTATCGCCGGTTTGTTCAACATATTCTCTGTATACGCGTTTGCCGACGGCAGTATGCGTATCACAGACATAAGCAGCTTCGTCAAAGGTGCGCTTGATTTCAGCAGCCGCAGACGCGTCATCACAGCAGCCCGCATAGAAGATACCTTGAATCTTTTCAAGCAAAGCAGAGTCAACGTTGTATTCGCCTTTTTCATTTAATTGCGACATATATTCCGCCGTTTTCTTTGCATCCCGATTGGAGAGGAGATACAAAAGTCTTTCAAGGTTACTCGAAATCAAAATGTCCATGGACGGTGAAGTCGTCAGATAGAACGGTCTATTTTTTTGATAAACACCCGATTCAATAAAGTCGGTCAAAACGCGATTGCGATTAGAAGCACAAATCAACTTTTTGATCGGTACCCCCATTTCTTTTGCAAAGTATGCGGCCAGGATGTTACCAAAATTGCCTGTAGGAACGACAAAGTTGATCCCCTCCCCTGCTTTAATTTCATTTGCATGAATCAAATCGCAATAAGCAGATACGTAGTATACAATCTGCGGAACCAAGCGACCCCAGTTAATGGAGTTTGCAGAAGAAAGAAAGTACCCTTTCTTTTCCAGTTCAGCTGCAAAAGCCTTATCGGTGAAGATTTTCTTCACGCCACTTTGTGCGTCGTCGAAGTTTCCGTTAACGCCGCTAACCAGGACGTTTTTCCCTTTTTGAGTTACCATTTGCAAGCGTTGAATTTGGCTGACGCCGTCTTTCGGGAAAAATACAACAATGGAGGTGCCGTCAACATCGCAAAAGCCCTCCAAAGCCGCCTTACCGGTATCGCCGGAGGTTGCTACGAGGATTACCGCCTCTTTCCCCTCGCCCGTTTTGCGAAGAGAGGTGGTCAGAAAGTGAGGCAGGATTTGCAACGCTACATCCTTAAAAGCACAGGTAGGGCCGTGCCACAGTTCCATTATATGAGTATGGTCATTAATTTTTTTCAGCGGTGCGACCAAATCGTATTCAAAAGTTTGGTTGCCGTATGCATTTTCAACACAGGCAGAAAGTTCTTCTTCGGAAAAGTCGGTCAAAAACAGGCTCAAAACAAACCGAGCACGATCATTATAGGGTTTGGACGATAAAGCAACCAAATCCTGGACTGTGATTGTAGGAATAGACTCCGGCACAAACAATCCACCTTCACGAGAAAGGCCGATTTTAATTGCTTCTGCCGAAGCTACAGAAATCGTATTATCACGAGTACTTTGATAGTTCATAAGAAACCTCCAAAAGATAATAAAGAAGGCTGACAAAACGTCAGCCTTCCCTTCTTACAGATAAGATTTAATTTTCGAAGTGGCTTTCGACTGATCCTCAGACAGCGTGATGGTGAAATCGACACTAAACTTTTCAGAAACTGCATCCAGTTCCTCGAAAAATGCATCCAGTTCTTCAATCTCTCCGGGAGCAATTTTTAAAATGCTATCGATGAAAATGTGAGTGATGTCGAAGTTCTGAGAAATAACGCCACACAGGAAACCAAGCATCATATCCAGATCTAAAATCTTAAAATGATTGATTTCTACCAAACGAACTTCAGGCTTTAAATCATATACAAAACGCTTGTCACGGCCAATGCAAACAACCGAACCTTTTTCGTTGTTCAGTGCTTCGTTTACGGTGTCGACCAAAACTCTCGTTTTGCCGCTGCCCTGAGGTCCCATGATAACTTTAATCATAAAAATGCACTTCCCCTCTAATGTATTGTACTACTGTACTTATTATAGCACAGTTTCCCCGCTATTGCAAGATTATTTTAGACGTTTTTCCAATTCTTTTCTAAGCTCTTCGTAGCCGGGCTTATTCAGTAAAGCGAACATATTCTTCTTGTATGCTTCAACGCCGGGTTGGTTGAAGGGGTTTACACCCAACAAGTAGCCACTGATACCACAAGCACGTTCAAAGAAATATGCCAATGCACCTGCATGGAACTCATCCATCGCATCGATGTCAATGACCAAGTTCGGAACACCACCGTCAATGTGCGCCAAAAGCGTACCTTGATAAGCCTGCTGGTTGACATAGCTCATTTTTTGTCCTGCGAGGTAGTTCAAACCGTCCAAATCCGCCTCGTCTTTTTCAATCATCCATTCGTGTTGAGGCATATTGACGTGAATAACAGTCTCGAAAATATTGCGGATACCGTCTTGAATATACTGCCCCATCGAGTGCAGGTCAGTAGAGAAATTAACAGATGCAGGGAAAATACCCTTCTGATCTTTACCCTCGCTCTCGCCGTAAAGCTGTTTCCACCATTCGGACAGATACTGCAGATTGGGCTCATAGTTTACCAAGATTTCGGTGGTCTTGTTCTTGCGATAAAGAGCGTTTCTCGCAGCCGCATAGCGGTAGCAATCATTGGAAGCCAAATCGGGATTGGAGTATTCCTTCTTTGCCCACTGAGCGCCCTCCATCATCTTGTCAATATCAGCACCGCTGACAGCAATCGGGAGCAAACCGACTGCGGTCAAAACAGAATAACGACCTCCGACATCGTCCGGAATAACAAAAGTCTCGTACCCTTCGTCGGTTGCCATCTTCTTCAGGGCGCCACGGGCACTATCGGTAGTGGCATAAATACGTTCACGGGCACCTTCCTTGCCGTACTTTTCTTCCAAAATCTTCTTAAATACACGGAAAGCGATTGCAGGTTCGGTGGTGGTACCGGACTTGGAGATAACATTTACCGAGAAGTCAGTATCCTTTACCAACTCAACCAGTTCAGCCAAATATCCGGAGCTGATGTTGTTTCCTGCATAATAAATGCGGGGAGTGTCCTTTTTCTTTTCGTTATAGAAAGGCGAATGCAGCATCTCGATCATAGCGCGTGCGCCTAAGTAAGAGCCGCCGATACCGACAACGATCAACACCTCGGACTGTTCCCGAATTTTGGCAGCAGCTTTTTTGATTCTTGCAAATTCTTCTTTATCGTAATCTTCTGGCAAGTTCACCCAACCCAAGAAATCATTACCCAGACCCGTCTTTTCTTCCAGCATATCGTGTGCGACACGAACCATACCGGAAAGGGCGGTTACCTCCTCGGCGGACATAAACTGTTCTGCATTTTGAAGCGAAACTCGAATACTCATACTTGCTTTTCCTCCTAATTGTTTATTGATGCTATTGTACTATATAAAAGTTAAAAAATCAAGATTTCTAACAAAGAAATACAAAATATTAGCAAAAAAATCGTGTAAGCAGAGCAAACGCCCCACCTACACGAAAGGATTATTTGTGATACAGCTTTTTGGTTTGATAACGAGGTTCACAGGTCAGTTGAATCCCCAGTTTTTTGAACACATTCTCGTCCACGCTCGACAAAATCACAGAGGAATGTGCCTGACAACCTGCGAGGGCAGACAAGCTCTTCATCGCCTTTTCCGCATTTTTATCTGTCGAAGCACAAATAGACAGTGCAATCAGGATCTCATCGCTATGAAGTCGCGGATTATGGTTGCCCATATGTTGCACCTTCAGCGTTTGGATCGGCTCGATTGCCGTAGGCGAAATCAAAAGCTGCTCATGAGGAATACCGCTCAATTCCTTTAATGCATTTAAAAGAACCGCTGCGGATGCGCCCAAGAACGAAGAAGTTTTGCCCGTCACAATCCGGCCGTCATCCAACTGAATCGAAACCGCAGGCGCTCCTGTTTCGTCCGCACGCTTTAAAGCGGCGTCGATAACAGGTCTGTCAGCCTTACTGATTCCAAGCTGACCCATGATCAATTCCAGTTTATAAACTTCGTTTTGTTCTGCAAGACCCATTCTCTGTGCACAGCAAACTTGGTAATAGCGACGGATGATCTCCTGTTTCGAAGCGGCGCAAACTGCCTCATCGTCGGTGATACAATACCCCGCCATGTTAACACCCATATCCGTGGGGCTCTTATAAGGAGATTCGCCGTAAATGCGTTCAAAAATCGCGTGCAACAGCGGGAACACCTCAACATCACGGTTATAGTTAACTGTCTTTAAGTCATAAGCCTCCAAATGATACGGGTCAATCATATTCAAATCATCCAAATCGGCAGTTGCCGCCTCGTAAGCAAGGTTTACAGGATGTTTCAAGGGCAGATTCCACACAGGGAAAGTTTCAAACTTGGCATACCCCGCGCTGATACCACGCTGATAGTCGTGGTACAACTGGGATAAACAAGTCGCCATCTTTCCGCTGCCGGGGCCGGGAGCGGTGACAATTACCAACGAGCGTTCCGTCTCGATATAATCGTTCTTGCCATATCCGTCCTCGCTGACGATCAACGGAATGTTTGACGGATAATCCGGAATGATGTAATGACGATAAACTTTTACACCTAAAGACTGTAACCGCTTTTGGAACGCATCGGCCGCCGCCTGACCTTGATACTGGGTGATAACAACACTTCCCACGTAAAGTCCGATCCCGCGGAAAGCGTCAATCAAACGCAGCGCTTCTTGATCATAGGTAATGCCAAGGTCGCCACGTCGTTTGTTTTTCTCGATTGCATCGGCACTGATGGTAATAACAATTTCAGCCTGATCCTTCAGTTGAAGAAGCATTTTTACCTTACTGTCGGGCTCGAACCCCGGCAAAACGCGTGAAGCATGAAAATCGTCAAAAAGTTTGCCGCCAAACTCCATATAAAGTTTGCCGCCAAATCTCGAGATGCGTTGTAAAATATTTTCAGATTGCATCTTTAGATACTTTTCGTTATCAAACCCGCGTTTCACAGCATAGCCTCCTAAAAACAAAATAATGAAAGAAGCGTCCCGGGCGGAGACGCTTCCTATGGCTGAAAAAAGTGCCCTTCATACTATATCATAGCCACATGGAAAAATCAAGTATGTTTTCGTATCATTTCGACATTATTTTTTGGGGTTTACAATATCACGCCAATCCAAGTCGCCCCGTTCAAGGCCGTGAATCAACACCTCGGCGGTAGCAATATTCGTTGCCAAGGGAACGTTATGCATATCGCACAAACGGAACAAAGCGGAAATATCAGGTTCCTGCGGTGCGACAGTCAGCGGGTCTCTAAAAAACAAAACCAGGTCAATTTCATTATAGGCGATACGCGCGCCTATCTGTTGGTCGCCGCCCTGCGGTCCCGACAAAAAGAGTTTAACATCAAGGTCGGTTGCATCCATTACCATACTCCCCGTTGTCGCAGTAGCACAAAGGGTGTGTTTCTTTAAAATCGCACTGTACGCAATACAGAATTGGATCATTAATTCTTTCTTTTTATCATGAGCAATCAAAGCGATGTTCATTGTTTTTCTCCTCCTTTGTACGTCAGCCGTTATGTCCGAAGAAGTGTTTTTTATGTTTCCAAAACCGTTCTTTTTCTAACAGACGGAGCATCGGGACCGATTCACCGAGCAGCCGCCGCGCCACGTTTTGATAGGCACGCCACGCGATAGAGCGTTTTCGTTCAGAAAGCAGATTCCCGTGGTTGGCGCAAATCAAAACATCATCCTCATCCGGAATAACGCCGATAACCGGCACTGAAAGTGCCGACACCATATCCAACGGATTGAGCATATCGCCGCTTTTAACCAAGGAGATACGCACACGGTTAATTAAAAGGGAGATGTTTTTCTTCTCATTTTCTTCTAAAAGACCCACAATGCGATCGGCGTCGCGTACCGAAACCATTTCGGGCGTTGCCACAACAATCACGCGGTCTGCAGAAGCAACGGCATTCCGAAATCCTTTTTCAATGCCCGCAGGAGAATCCACTAAAATATAGTCATAGTCCTCTTTCAGTAAATCACACAGGATGGAAAAACGTTGGGGCGAAAATGCACTCTGATCCCGCATCTGTGCCGCAGGTAATAAGTAAAGTCCCGGAACACGGGTATCTGCGATAATCGCCTGTTCAGGGGAGCAGACCCCCTCCATTACATCCACCAAATCGTAAATCACACGGTCTTCTGCGCCAAGAACAACATCCAGGTTTCGAAGTCCAAGGTCGGTATCTATCATCAACACTTTCTTCTTTTGTAAGGCGAGTGCAACACCAAGGTTTGCGGTAGTGGTTGTTTTTCCAACGCCGCCTTTCCCTGATGTAACTACAATTATTTCGGACATAACCCCTCTCCTTTCTCAATGCGTTGATTAATTCATTAAACGATTCTTCGAATACAGCTCCGACTCAACCGCATCATGCAAAAAGTACTCCTCAAAGACCGCTCGCGCAACGGGTGCGATAGAGCTGCCGTGCAATCCATGTTCTACAACTACCGAAACGGCAATTTGCGGGTTATCCGCAGGAGCATAGGCAACAAAAATGCCGTTGTTGCTGCCGCTTCCGTTTTCTGCAGTCCCTGTTTTTGCCGCCACTGCAATCGGAAAGTCTGAAAACGTTGCCGAAGCGGTCCCTGTTTGTGCAACCAGACGCATTCCGTTTTGAACCGCCTTTAAATTCTCGGGGCGAATATCAATACTTTCCAGCACCTTCGGGGGAAAGCTTTCTGCAATCTCGCCGTTGCTGTAATTGCGAACTTCCTTTACCAGCCGTAACTGATAGAGTGTTCCCCCGTTTGCAATTGCAGATACATAGTTTGCCAATTGCAGGGGTGTAAAAAGATTATAGGACTGACCGATAGAAGCTTGCAAAGTATCCCCGGGATTCCAGGTCCAGCCGCGTTCTTCAGCGGATTCGAGCCCTGCCAAAACTCCGGACGCATCGCCGAGTTCAACCCCGGTGGACTTGCCGAAACCAAACTTTTTCGCATATTCGCAAATGGTCTCGATCCCCGTTTTCCGTCCGACTTCATAAAAGAAATAGTTACACGAAACTTCAAGGGCATGTGCGACATCAACCCAACCATGGGAACCGGGATAAATTGCACAAACCGGCTGGTAGTCGCGGTAAAACTTATATTTACCTTGGTCATAAATGGTTTCGTAAGGCGCAACATTACCGCTTTCAAGGGCGGCAATAGCAGTCAGCATTTTGAAGGTGGAACCCGGTTCGTAAGTGCCTAAAAAAGCACGGTTAAACAACGGGTTTTCGGGATCGGAAATCAATTTGTTATAGTCACTTTGATAGGTATTCAGACTGTAGTCGGGATAGGATGCAACCGCCAGAATATCGCCTGAATTGACGTCGGTAACAACGACCGACCCCGCCGAACAGTCAGGGGCGCCCCCTTCTTTTAACGAACGGATCGTCTCCTCCAAAGCCAGTTCTGCACGTTCTTGTAATCGACTGTCAAGGGTCGTAACGATATTGTTTCCCGGCGTGGGCTTTTTACTTTCCACTACCGTCTTTAATCTGCCGTTGATGTTTTGTTCGACATTATCATAACCGTCTGCGCCCCGCAGGTACCCTTCAAACGCTTTTTCAAGACCACTTTTACCGATGATATCGTTCATCCCGTAGCCTTTATCTTTTAAAGCGGCATATTCATCCTCGAAAATAATGCCTGTATTGCCGATCAAATGGACGGCGATATCGCCTTTTTCATAACGGCGGATTGGTTCAACAACAATGTTCACGCCGTTATATTTGTCCGTTTGTTCCTTAACGGACGTAACAACGCCCAAACCGACATCCGTAGCGAAAGTATAAGGCGTAGATGCATTAAAAGAACGGCGTTCCATCTCGTAACGCACACCGACGATACGGCGAATCAATTCAGAATCATAAGCCGAAGCAGTTATTTTATACCGTTCGCAAAGCTTTGACAAGACGGTTTTTTCATCACACGGGGGCAGATCCAATCCGGCAAAAAAACGGTCTTTTTTTGCCGCCAGATCCTCTTCGTTTTCTGCAGAAAACATGAAGGTAAACGGTTCTTTAAAAGACATTGGAAAGTTATCAATGTACTCCTGCTCTTGGCCTATAAACAGCAGTATCAGACGGCAAACCGTCTCGTTTAGTTTGTTTTCTTCTTTCACGCTCTGCAGTTGTACGGAATAACCGTTCTCGTTCGAGACCAAAGACCGTCCGTAACGGTCAAGTATCTTACCCCGGGGGGCTTTTACGGGAACGGTTCTTAAAACACGCATTTCAGAACGAGTTTCATACGATGCGCCCTCGATAATTTGCAAACGAAACAGTGCGAAAAAACAGACGAGCAGCGCCAATACAATCATCACATTAACGAAGACCATACGGTTAAATCGGCGTTTCCGTTGCATAACTCCTCCTATAAAATCGGCGTACGGCGAACGTATCGGCGAATCGGGAAAAAGAAAGCCGTCGCGATTATGGCGCTGTACAGGGTGTAAATCAAAATCATTAGAAAGAAACGGATAAACGAATACCCGTCTCCCCAAATCAACAGTGAAAGGGCATAATAAACCAAAAAGTACACAGACGAAAAGGCCGTGGTCAATAAAATTCCGTTGGTCGGTGTTTTACTGATAACGCGATTGGATACCAAAGCAATTCCAATAGCGGCATACAAAAACAACAACGTGTTTAAAAAAGCAGGACCACCGCTAAAGGTATCCATGAAAACGCCGCAAATCAATGCATATACACCGCCGATAATCGACCCTTCGAGCAAAGCGATTATCAACGAAAAGATCAGCAATAGGTTGGGCGCAACGGGCGGAATCTGCAACCAGGTTGTTTGAAGTGACGTCAGCAAGACGACTGTACAGAGGTGTATCAGAACGCGTTTGATCATTGGTCCGTCTCCGTGTTTAAAACAAAGACCTGAGAAATGCGGTCAAAACCAACAACAGGCTCTAGTATTGCATAAGCCGAGCCGTCTTCCTCATCTGTAACAACCTCTTTTACAACACCAATTAAAAGTCCCTTGGGATAAACACCGCCGATACCAGATGTCTCGATATAATCGCCGACAGAAATCCCGGAGTTTTCGGCAATGAAGGTCACCTTACAAAAACCTTGTTTTTCCAGATCTGCGTCACCCTCGACCATGCAGACGTCACGGGTTCTTGCAACAAGTGCACCGGCAGCGCTGTCAGGACTGATAACCGAAATCACCTTCGACCAGTTCAGGCCAACTTCGGCTACTTGTCCCACCAGCCCGTTACTGCCCACAACAACGGGCTGATTCAAACGTATGCCCTGCACCAAACCTTTGTCGATTGTAAACATCGAGAACCACGGTCCGGACTCCTTTGAAATCACTTCCGCACTGATGACAGAGCGTGTTGCCTCGTTTTTCTGAATCTCCAGCATATCTCGCAAGTTTTTATTCTCGTTTTCCAAATCCGCCATTGCTGCCAATTTAATATTCAATTCCAGTATCTCGTCACGGTATTCTTCGTTTTGCGCAGAAAGCTGCTTTTTACTTTGGAAATACACGGACAGATCCACAAACCAATCTCCTATTGCGGTAAATGCCTTTTGAAACGGTGCAACAACCGTTCCGCAAACTTTTTCAAGCACGCGAACAGAGCCCTGCCCCAAAGAGGCAACGGCCATCAAAACAATGATAAGCACCGTGATAATCAGCAGTGCTACAATATACTTGTTTTGAAACAATCCTCGCATACCCAATATCCTTCCTTAATCCTCAAACGAAAAATCTTCTTTTAAAACCGTCACCAAGCGACAAAGAGGCAAGCCGACCACATTATAATAATCACCGTGGATTCCCGCAATATACCGTGCGGCACCGCCTTGAATTCCGTATGCGCCTGCCTTGTCCATCGGCTCACCGCCGGCAACATATCGGGTAATTTCCGCATCGCTCATGGTAACAAACACAACTTCGGTCGCAACTGTCTCACTGACCGTTTTCACGCCGTCAAAGACGCAAAAACCCGTATACACATAATGGGAACGCCCGCTCAGCTTTTTAAGCATTTGCACAGCGTCGGCAGCATCTTTCGGTTTTCCCAAGACTTCGCCATCCACCGCTACAACCGTATCTGCCGCAACAACTACTTTTCCGGGCACCGAAACCGCCTTCGCCTTTTCGGTTGCAAGACGTTTGACCAACATTTCAGGCAGCTCGTCCGATAAAGGAGTCTCATCAATTTCAGAAACCTGCACCGAAAAGGAAAATCCAAGTTGTTCTAATAACTCACGGCGTCGCGGAGAGGCAGACGCTAAAACCAGTTCCTTGTTCAAAGATCATACATCCTTTCATCAAAGGTCGTCTTGGCTTACGGAAATAACATCGCACGTCACATTTCCGTCACGAAGACGAAGCCGTACAGCATCACCGACTGTAAAATCAGCAACCGTTTTCATCGGCTTGCCACACTCATCCGAAACCAGAGCATAGCCGCGGCTCAAAACCTGCAAAGGACTTAATGCATCCAATTTCGCACAAAGCCTTGAAAAACGCCCCTGCTCTTTTTCGGTCAAAAGTTCAATTTCACTCACCAACCGTTTACTGTATCCGTCCAAGCGGAGATTTTGGGCGTTTAAAAAATCATACGGCGAACGGAAAACCCGCTTGTTGTTAATGCGTTCTAAAGCATCACGCTCGTGCTTAAACTTCCTGTCCACGTGCTGTTTCATCATGCGATAACGCGTAATCAGTTGCTGACGCAGGTGGACAACATCAGGGGTACAAAGTTCCGCGGCGGCAGAAGGGGTAGGTGCACGCAAATCCGCCACAAAATCCGAAATGGTAAAGTCTACCTCATGACCGACCGCAGAAATTACGGGTATATGGGATGCGGCAATTGCGCGAGCGACCGATTCATCGTTAAACGCCCACAAATCTTCTACGGATCCGCCTCCTCGACCAACAATTAAGACATCAACCGGGAAATGCTCATTAAAATAAGTGATCCCACGGCAAATATCGGGCGGGGCCTGTTCGCCCTGTACCAAGGCAGGATATAGCGTAACTTTTGCTTGAGGATACCGACGGCGTAAAATTTGTAAAATGTCACGAATCGCCGCACCGGTAGGTGCAGTAACAACACCGATATGTTTTGGGAAGGAAGGAATCGTTTTTTTGCGTTCAGGGGCAAAAAGCCCTTCTGCTTCCAGTTTTTGTTTCAATTGTTCAAAAGCAATTTGAAGAGCCCCAATCCCCTCGGGCTGCATTTCTTCTATGTACAGTTGCATTTGACCGTCACGCTCATAAACAGCGATCTGCCCTAATGCAACAATCTTCATTCCGTTTTCAGGGCGAAACCGGAGCTTTCCCGCAGCACTTTTAAACATAACTGCTCGAATCGAAGCACTTTCGTCTTTCAAGCTCAGATATAAATGTCCCGAAAAGTGTGCTTTAAAATTAGAGATTTCTCCCCTTACATAAACACGGCTTAAAGCTTTATTGGACGCAATCCAGTTTTTTACAAATCCGTTGAGCTGAGAAACGCTCCAAACGTTTTTGCCGTCATTCCCCGTCATGCTCCTGCTCCTTTTCACGGATAACCGAGGATAAAATACCGTTAACAAACGCCGAAGATCCGTCTGCATAGCGTTTTGCCAGTTCGACCGCCTCGTTTGCTGCAACCTCATCCGGCACATCTGCCAACAGCAGTATCTCAAAAACAGCAAGACGTAAAATCGCCAGATCTACTTTCGAAATGCGGGAGATCTTCCAATTTTTAGAGTGTTTTTCGATCTGCCCATCCAACAGTTCAAGATGTTCAAAAACACCCAGTACCGTATCACGAATATAGGCCCTTTCATCATCGTTCTTACAGGGTTCTAATTCAAAATGCCATGCCACCTGTTCTTCAGGCAAAACTTCTTGAATCTCCAGTTCATAAATCATTTGAAAAGCGCGTTCTCTTGCAAGTGTACGGCTCATTTCTATTTCCGCCTTTCTTGTCGCTATGTATTCTTCTTTATATTTTACACCAATAATTGCATAAAGTCAAACAAAAAACGCTTGGATAACCAAGCGTTTTTTAACTGTCTTTTTCCGATTCTGCTCCAGGTTCCTTTTTCGGCATTTTCAAGCTTAAAACATGAACATCGACGGACAAAACATTCATCCCTGTCATGTCGGAAATCGTCTCTCTAACAGCGGTCTGCACCCGTTTTGCGACATCCAAGATTCGATTCCCGTATTCTACCGATATTGCGACTTCTACCGAAACACCACTCTCATCAACATTGACCCGAACACCTTTCGGACTTTTCTTCCTGCCGATAACATCCGTCGGTGTCCCGGGCGCAAATCCCACACCACTTGTATCAACCAGTGCCATCGAAACAATTGACGATATCACTTCATCAGCAATCCGGATGTTCCCTTCATTCTTTTCGCTCATTTTCGCACTACTCCTTTCAGGATTTTAATTCAACAATTTTGATGTGTTCTAAGTTAACGCCCGTTTCTGTAGCAACGACCTCTGTTATTTTTGCGCTATCTTCGGGTTTTAATGCTTCTTCCGACAAAACCGATACCGTTGCACCGTTTTCGGTAACAGTAACCATCACCTGCTCGTACCCCTTTGCTCTTAGGAGGTTTTCCGTCAAAATCTCTTTTTCAATATTTTTTCCCAAATCCATTTTTTGCATCTGCGCATCCTTCTTTTCCTCAGCATCGCCCTTTTCAATCACCTGGTCGAGCAAGTCCAATCGCTCGTCCCGCGCCTTGGTTTTTGCAAAACGGGATTCCTCAAAAGGATCTTCGGTTCCTGCACTCACCAATCTCGTTTCACCAATACGGCGAACATTTTCAGTACTGTTTAGGACACCGTAAACTTGCTTTTCGTCTCCTTTTTGATACCGATAATTGATATATCCTGCAGATACCACAACGGCAACCATTAAAACAAAGACGATCTGTCTTCGTTTGAACACCATAATGCGAAAATCCTTTTCCTTAATTTTATTTCGCAAGGACTTTGACCCTGCCTGCAGAGATGTCAAAAACCGTCTTAACCGCTTCGATAATATTCCGTTCCGTTTCATTGTTCTCCACTCCCTTCGCAACCACTAAAACGCCCTTTACTACAGGCAACCGCTCTTTTATTACAAACGCTTCCTCGCCCTCTTTTTTCTTCAAAACAATTACCCGATGTTCCTCTGCGGTTGAACCGTCTTTCCCCGTCTCATAGGCAGGGATGTACTCCACGCCGCTGTCTAATGTGATCATTGTTTCAACCTGAGAAACGCCGTTTATTTCTTCCAAAGTTGCTTCCAGGTTTCTCTCCAGCATTTTGATGTATGTCCCGTGGTCCGACTCCTCGCTTGAAACAACCGCATCCGTTGCATCCGACCAACCGGAAGAAAAAAGCAATAATGCCCCCCCTACAATGAGTATTCCGTACAGTTGGCGTTTATTCAATTTGCCGATGAAAGAAAATATTTTGCCTATCGCTCTCCCGCCCCCTGAATAAAAATGTTCTCTTCTGAAACGCCATAGCGTTCAGAAATTGCAGCACGGGACAGAATTTGGTCTGCAACAATTTTAATCTGTTTAACCGTCCCGTCATTCCCACATTCTACCGCAGAAACAGAAACACAACCCGAAAACTCCCTTAGTAAATCGGCCGCTATTTTTTCTTCTTGTATTCGGATCACGCGTTCGTTAAATTGCGTTTCCATTCCCGTCAAATCGGTCTCGGGATACGCCCCCAAATCGTTTATTGACAGCAAAGCGCTTCCCATATTAAATAAAACCAAAAGAAATAACACCCCCACAAAATAACGGACATAAGGGGTCAGTTTCCCAATGGGTACCAGCGCCTCGATCACGACGGATACCGTTAAAACGGTCAATAAACTCATCAATGATTCCCGAAGCATTTCTTCCTCCATTAAAAACTATTACCGACGCGGATCAGCATTGCAAGGTAAATCACAAACGAAACCATTGCGCAGGAAAGCGCGCCAAGCAATAAAGATAGTGCATCCGAAAATTCGGAAAGCACAGCCGAAATTCGCGTATCCCCCAACGGCTCAGAGAATGCCGATGCCAATTGTAACAACCATATCCGTGCCAAGACACGAATCAGTAGCGAAACAAAGCAAAGTGCCAAGACCGTAACGCCAACTACTCCAAAAACGCCGCGCACCACTCCGGCACAAGTAAAAAGCGTGTCCAGCGTCTCTGCCAAAAAACCGCCCACTACGGGGACCAGATTGCCGATTACAAACTTGCCCGTTCTTACCCCTACTCCGTTTAAAGCGCGAGTTGCCACCTGGGAAATGGAAAGGTAAGAAACAAAAGCGGTTGCTATCAGGCACAATACCAAACGGATTGCTTTTTTAAGCAGTGTATTCAGCCGTTTAATAGAAACGGTTTTGGAAAGATGTGTTGCAACGCCCAAAATTGCCGATACAAAAATTGCAGGGAAAATAACCGAGCGGATCAAGTTCGCCAAAGCGAACACACCCATTGTAATTCCCGGGCGCAACAAACCCTCTGTCGCCGCGTTTTCCGAAGCCATCAGCAAGGTAGTAAACACCGGAAGGGAAGCGTTTAAAAACGAGACCGAAAAGTCCACCCCTTCTTTCACGAACTCTGCAACGCCTAAAAACAGTGAAAGGGAGAATGCTGAAACGAGTAAGTAACATGGTAAAAATGCTACTTCTCCGATACCCTCGCCAAAGCCTTTGGTAAGCACGCCAATCAACCCTGACAAAAACGCCGTCAACAGAATCAGGAAGAACTTTTCCTTCCCACTAAACAGTTCTGCCACAAAGAAATGAACGATCTTTGTCAGCACGCCCTTGGCATCCCCGTCCAGATCGCCATCCAACAGCTTACGGGCAATATCTTTGGGTTCAAAATCCGAAAGCATTTCGGTAACCGAATCCGGTAGCACCAGCTCGTCTATCACTTGTTCAGCGCCGCTTAGAGAGAACTCGTTCAGCGCCGCTTCTTGTTCGTCGTCTTCCCCGTATATCACAACCGTCGCCAGAACAAAAAATGCAAGTAACACCACAATCGTTTTCTTCATAGTTTAAATAAAACATCTTCGATCATTTCGAGTACCGTCTTTAAAATCGGCACCGAAAGCCCTAAAATGATCACTTTTCCCGATAGTTCGACTTTCATTGCTACCGCATTTTCTCCTGCATCGCGGCAGATCTGGGATGCAAACTGTACCAGATAAGCAATCCCCAGCACCTTCATTAACGGAGTGAAATATGCATTAACGCTCCCGTAGCGGCTGCCCAGCTCTGTTATCCAGCCAATTAACGGTCGGATTTCACCGAGCACAAAGGAAAACAAGATCAACCCCGCACAAACGCCGACCAACAACGAAAGTTCAGGACGCATTTGCTTGAGCATCACGGAAAGCACCGCCGCTACGATCGCAACTCCAACAACCGAAAGTAAACTCATTTTACAAGTCAAATACCGTTTTGATGGTCTCGAAAAGCGTGCTGATTTCTTTGACAATCATCAAAAGCACCACAACCAGCCCTGCGATCGTCGTCATCATCCCTTGCTCCTCACGGCCCGAACGGATCAGTAGCTGGTTTAAAACCGAGACAATGATTCCGATAGCGGCAATTTTAAAAATCAAGTCAACATTCATAAATCCCTCTATATCAGCAACAGTACTGCCCCTATGCCACAGAAAACGCCGAGTTTAAGAGTCAGCTTCCCGTTTTTTGATCGTTGTTCTCTGGCTTCATCCAATTGCTTTTCGGTTTCCGTAATTGCCATTACGATATTCCGTTTTTGGGAAGCAAAGCTGTGTCCGTCCAGTCCCTTACCAAAGTTTTTTAATACCATCGTGTCCTTGGCATCAAAAGATAACGGCACAGACTTTAATGCTGTTTCCCACGCAAGAGATGCACGCATCCCGGTATCCTCATTAAGAAGAACCAAAAACTCGTCTAAAACGGCTTTTAATGCGCTTTCGCAAAGGCTGACAGCGCCGGAGAAGGAGTCTCTTAATCCACATTGCAGACATTCCAAAGAATCCTGTAAATATACCAAAACACGGTGAAAATCAGTCAACTCCTGTTCTCGACGTTTCATTCGTTCGTAGCTGACAACACCAAATCCCACCGAAGAAAAGACCACCGACAAAATGCCGATGCATTTAAGCATAAATCTTTGAGACCTCTTTTCTGTTGTTCAATTCGATGATACAATCAAAAAAATCGTTTTCAATTAACTCACGCAGGTGGGGGCGTTTTAACACATCCTCTTTTCCGTAGCCATGGACCGTTGTGATGATTTTTACACCTGCATTCATCACCTGCTTAAGCGATGCTACGTCGTCTTCTAACCCTAACTCATCTGTGATAATCACATCGGGAGACATAGAGCGAATCATCACGATCATCCCTTCCGCCTTGGGACAACCGTCCAAAACGTCGGTACGCACACCTACATCGTGAATCGGGACCCCCATATAGCAGGCGGCAATTTCGCTGCGCTCGTCAACGATCCCCACTTTTACCCCAGGGAAGGAAAGCTTACGTACGCCGTCACTCAACTGTCTTGCAATATCACGCAGCAGGGTGGTTTTTCCGCATTGAGGCGGGGAAACAATCAAGGTATTACAAACTTGTCCGTTACGAATCAAACGGGGTAGTATTTCATCCGCAACGCCCGAAAGACCGCGTGCGATTCGGATATTAATTCCCGAAACATCCTTGATGTACGAAATTTTTCCGTCGTTCATTACCGCTTTGCCCGTAACCCCCACCCGACAACCGCCGACCACCGTGATAAATCCGTTTTTCAATTCACCCGCCATTGCAAAAACGGAATTCTGGCATAATAATTCCAGGGTG
>JAZOOX010000055.1:0-5280 GCA_045655245.1 Clostridia bacterium
TGTCCATGGCCGCTATCGTTAAATCTGATGTTATCGAGGGCTTGTATGGTAACGTGGACCCCCTCTTAGAAATACAACTCCTGCAAAAAATGAATAAATGTACACAAGATTGGAGGCTTTATTGAATCAATGGAATATACCAATGACAACGGTGGAGAATTTTTCGTATTTATGGGGTTAGCCATAATCGTCTTATTCTTCCTGCTTGCTATCTACTTCGACATCATTGTTCCCCTTATGAAAGAACGCGAGTACATCAAAATGGAGATGCAGCGTAGTTTTAATGAAGAGGCGTATCGTTACTGGAAAAACGAATTAAAAAGAGCCTATTTAAGGCGAATTCCGTTCATTGGTCGGTTTTATGAGGATTGAATAACGCTGTCCTTCTTAATGTGCTCAAATGTCACAGACACTTTTCTGTTTTTATACCCCTTGAAAAAAGAGGAGAGGTGTGTTAAAATGAATTGTCTGATAGGATTAAACAAAACCTAAGAGTTGGTGAGCTGTTTTATATGAGTATCTGGAAACAAATCGAAAATTTTTGGTACTATTATAAATGGTACGTGTTTGGCGCTGTCTTTTTGATCGGGGCGGGTTCTTTTTTGATGTACGACTCCGCACGAAAGCCTGAGCCGGATCTGACTGTTTGCTATATCGGAAACAGTGCCTCGCGGTTGGGGGCAGAGGGAGCGCTTAATGACCGGCTGGCGCCCTTATTGATCGATATCAACGGTGATGGAGAGACTCATATCGAGTGGATTGAATTGACCTTTACGGCTGATGACCTGCAAAAGAAGAATACGGTGGAAGCACAACTTCCTGCCTTGGTTGCCGCTGGGGAGTGTAAACTCTTCCTGGTGGACAAGACCTATGCCGACTCTCTGACCGAGCTGGGCGCTTTTGACGGCGAGGTGATTTCGGCCGATGGAGTTGCGGCATTTACCGAAAGCGGGATTGACACCCGAAATATCTACGCAGGGGTGCGGGTAAAACCTCTGAAAATGAGCGAGTTTCATGAACAGACGCTGGAGAATGCCCGAGCGGTTTATAATTTGATAAAAAGCGAAAAAAAGACTTGACGAGAGGAAAAAACTGTGTTATATTAGATAAGGTCCTTTCATTAGGTCTTTTTTTAGTATGTAAAAAAATGATTTTAGCAATACGGAGGTGCGCATAATGCGAGTAAAAATCACCATGGCTTGTACCGAGTGCAAGCAGAGAAACTACGACACCATGAAGAACAAGAAAAACAGTCCTGACAGACTGGAAATGAACAAGTATTGCAGATTCTGCAAGAAGCACACCGCTCATAAAGAAACCAAATAAACAAATTATCTGAGAGGAACGTGTGATATGGGAGACGTTAAAAAGCCCCGTGGCAACTTTTTTAAAGAAGTCAAGGCAGAAATGAAAAAGGTAATCTGGCCCAACGGCAAGGATCTGCGTAAGCACACCATCGTTGTTGTTGCTTCCATCATCCTGGTTGGTTTGGTTGTAGCCTTGTTAGACCTGCTCTTCGGTAAAGGTGTCAGCCTGCTGATTGGCTAAGCTGAATCAATACGGAGGACGGTTATATGGAAAACGAGGCAAAATGGTATGTTGTTCATACCTATTCGGGGTATGAAAACAAGGTAAAAACCAATATCGAAAAAACAATCGAAAACCGTAATATGCAGGATATTATCTTAGATGTCCGTGTCCCCACTGAAGAGGTGGTCGAGGTCAAGGATAATAAGAAAAAGGTTGTTCAGCGCAAACTCTTCCCCGGTTATGTCGTTATTAAGATGGTTATGACCGACGAGAGCTGGTTTGTGGTGCGCAATACCCGCGGTGTTACGGGATTCGTAGGTCCCGGGTCTAAACCCGAGCCCATTACCCAATCCGAAGTGGATGCAATGGGCTTCGAGACCAGCACCGTTACGGTTGACTTTGCCGAAGGCGACAGCGTTCGCATCGTTGCCGCAGGTTCTTTCGAGGGCTTTGTCGGTACGGTTAAGGAAGTCAATATGGAAAAACGCAAGGTTCGCGTTTTGGTTGTCATGTTCGGCGGTCGTGAAACGCCTGTCGAAATGGACTTTGACCAGGTAGAACCGATTGTATAATGAACGGGTTTCCGTTTTCATTATAGGCAGTGTAAACTGTCAGTGGGAGGGGACTACCCCCGCCAACAACCACATTTTTAAGGAGGAAAACAAATGGCACAGAAGGTAACAGGTTACATCAAACTGCAAATCCCTGCCGGTAAAGCAACTCCGGCTCCGCCTGTCGGCCCCGCACTGGGTCAGCACGGCTTGAACCTGATGGGATTCTGTAAGGAATTTAACGAAAGGACTGCTAAAGACGCTGGTCTGATTATCCCGGTTGTTATTACCGTTTATCAGGACCGTTCTTACAGCTTCATCACCAAGACTCCCCCCGCGGCAGTTTTGTTGAAGAAGGCTTGCAAGATCGAAAGCGGATCCGGCGTTCCGAACAAGACCAAGGTTGCTACCGTTTCTAAGGATGTAATCAAGCAGATTGCAGAACAGAAAATGGTTGACTTAAATGCTTCCAGCATTGAGACCGCAATGAGCATGATTGCCGGTACCGCTCGTAGCATGGGTATTGTTGTAGAAGACTAAGCAGTTCGAGTAAGTGGGAGGAACTTTGTTCCGACGAACCACATTTGAGGAGGATTTCAAATTGAAAAGAGGAAAGAACTATCAGGAAAGCGCAAAGCTTGTTGATAAGTCTGTACAGTACGATTGGCAGGATGCCATCGAACTGGTAACCAAACTGTCTAAAGCAAAGTTTGACGAAACCGTAGAAGCACATATCAAGCTGGGCGTTGACTCCCGTCACGCGGATCAGCAGGTTCGTGGCGCAGTTGTACTGCCCCATGGTACCGGTAAAACCCGTCGCGTTTTGGTTTTCGCTAAGGATGCCAAGGTTGATGAAGCTAAGGCTGCAGGCGCAGATTACGTCGGCGGCGAAGAATTGGCTGCTAAGATTCAGCAGGAAAACTGGTTCGAATTCGACGTTGTTGTTGCAACTCCCGATATGATGGGCGTTGTAGGTCGTCTGGGTAAGGTTTTAGGTCCTAAAGGCTTGATGCCCAACCCCAAGGCCGGCACCGTTTCTATGGATCTGACCCGTGCAATTGCTGATATCAAGGCCGGTAAGATCGAGTACCGTTTGGACAAGACCAACATCATTCACTGCCCCATCGGTAAGATTTCCTTTGGTAAGGAAAAGTTGGCTGAGAACTTTGAAACCTTGATGAACGCCATCGTAAAAGCAAAACCGTCCGCTGCAAAAGGTACCTACCTGCGTAGTGTGGCCGTCGCTTCTACTATGAGCCCCGGTATCAAAATCAACGCCGCAAAATTTGGCGCATAAAACACTTGACAAACGCACAAAACCGTGCTATACTGTCTAATGTCCTAAGACCGTAGGAGCGTAAGCATAACGGCGTAGCCTTCCTACCGAGGAAACAGTCATTTATACAATAAATGGGTTTCTTTGTCTTGGGATAAAGAAACCCTTTTTATTTCTTTTTGATGGAGGTGAAAAATATGCCGAACAGTGAAGTATTAGCTGCAAAGCAAGCAACCGTTGCTTCCTTAAAGGAGAGCATGGAAAAAGCTTCGATCGGTGTTTTGGTAGACTATAGAGGATTGACCGTAGAAGAAGATACCGTTCTTAGAAAACAGCTTCGTGAAGCAGGCGTTGACTACCGTGTTGCGAAGAACACCTTGATCCGTTTCGCCGCAAACCAGATTGGTTATGGTGAACTGGACGAAACCCTGAACGGTCCTACCGCTATGGCTTTGGGTTACGAGGATGTTTCCGTTGCCGCAAAGATTTTGAACAACTTTGCCAAAGATCACAACAGCCTGGAAATTAAAGCCGGCTTTATGGAAGGTCGCGTTATCAGCTTGGACGAAGTCAAAGCAATCGCTAACCTGCCTTCTCGCGAGGTATTGCTCGCAAAGATGCTGGGCAGCTTGAATGCACCTATCTCCAACTTGGTCCGCACCTTGCAGGCTTTGGTGGACAATGGTGTAGAGCCGTCCGAAATTGGTGCTGACGCTCCCGCTGAAGCCGCTCCTGCCGAGGAAACTCCCGTAGAAGCCGCTCCCGCTGAAGAAGCACCCGCAGCAGAGGAAGCCCCCGCTGCAGAAGAAACTGAGACTCCCGTAGAGGAATAAGAATAATTGTTTGAATAGGAGGAAATCAAAATGAGCAAATTAGAACAGATTATTGCTGACGTTAAAGAACTGAAGCTGCTTGAAGTTGCTGAACTGGTTAAAATGATGGAAGAGGAATTCGGTGTTAGCGCTGCTGCTCCTGTTGCTGTTGTTGCAGCTGCTGGTGACGCTGGTGCCGCTGCTGAAGAAAAGACCGACTTTACTGTCGTTCTGGCTGATGCAGGTGCCGAGAAGATTAAGGTTATCAAGGTTGTTCGCGAGATCACCGGCCTGGGTCTGAAGGAAGCTAAGGAAGTTGTTGACAACGCTCCGAAGCCCATCAAAGAAAACGTTGGCAAGGACGATGCTGAGAAGATCAAGGCTCAGCTGGAAGAAGTCGGCGCAAAAGTCGAACTCAAATAATTTTGTTTTTGCTATGGTGCTCCCGAGGACAGTTGTCCTCGGGAACGCCAACAAAAAACTGCGGTTGCAGAAAACGAAAAATCTACGAAAACTATTGACAAACTATTCATTGTTTGCTACAATACTAAAGTCGGTTTTATGCCGTGCGGGTGTAGTTCAATGGTAGAATTCCAGCCTTCCAAGCTGACTACGTGGGTTCGATTCCCATCACCCGCTCCAATATGTGCCTGTAGCTCAGCTGGATAGAGCAACTGCCTTCTAAGCAGTAGGTCCGGGGTTCGAGTCCCTGTAGGCACGCCATATGGTGGGTATAGCTTAGCTGGTTAAAGCGCCAGATTGTGGCTCTGGAGACCGAGGGTTCGAGTCCCTCTACTCACCCCATTCTATTCATTGGGCTGTCGCCAAGTGGTAAGGCACCAGACTTTGACTCTGGCATTTCGTAGGTTCGAGTCCTGCCAGCCCAGCCAATACGGGCCATTAGCTCAGCCGGCAGAGCACTTGACTTTTAATCAAGGTGTCCGGAGTTCGAATCTCCGATGGCTCACCAAAAGAAGCGAATGTTTTAGATGACATCTAAATTGTTCGCTTTTTTCAATGTTTTGAGGGCTTTTTGCAAAAATCAGTTTTGAAACAAAAGGGTAGATGCCAAGCGGATTTGAACCAGACCTGAACCCGAGTAAAAGAATAG
>JAZOOX010000056.1:0-16231 GCA_045655245.1 Clostridia bacterium
ACCGAGGCAATATAGGGTCTTGCCCAATGGTTTTGAGGAACATCCGAAAAGGGCTTTCCCACTGCATCGGACAGCCCTAAAAACCGACAGAACACCGTTGCCAACTGGGCACGGGTCAAAGGGGATTCGGGCTGAAAAAGACCCTCGGCAACCCCCACCATCCACTGGTTGTCCACCACATCCAAAATCTGTTCTGCCGCAAAGGACCCCGAAATATCCGAAAAATAAACGCCGTTTAACCAACGGCTGTAATAGTCCCAGACCGTGGCTTCTTCCTGACCCAAGCTCCAGCTTCCCGCCCCGCGGAGGTCATACTTTGCCACCAACCCCAGTTTTTCCTTGATGGAACGATCGTTTTCGTACCACAGGGTGTACCGTCCCGCCGTCAGGGTCTTGTTCCCGATTTTGGTGTCGGCGGTCAGGGTAAAGACGGCTTTGGGGGAGTGTTCCGCCTCGTCATAACTGCCTGCATGCGCCACTTCCCCAAGGAGTCGGTTGATCTGGCGCAGGGTCAGCGCCTGCCCGCCCGTGGCCGCTCCCGCTTTCCAGTAGCGTCCGTAAAAGGGCAACCCCAGTACGATTTTTTCTTTGGGGAGGTAGCGCAAAGCGTACACAATCGACCGCTCTACAAAATCGTACCCCGCAACGGGACCCGCTTCGCCCCCCTCGTAGCTTTCGTCATACGCCATGACCATCAGATAGTCTGCCGCCTCCCCCAACGCTTTGTAGTCGTACGAGCCGTGCCAACCCTTGGTATACCCGTAGGGGTTTGCCGCCACCGACACGCAGACCGTCTTTTCTTTGGGGAGTTTTTGCCGCAGAAGCCGAACAAAGTCGGTGTGGGCATCCCGATCGGTGTGGTTCAGGTTTTCCAGATCCACGTTAATGCCGTCCAGGTCATAGGTCTCTACCGCGGCGGCAATCTGGTCGGTCAGGGCATTGCGGTTGTAGACCGCCGTCTGCCCCAGTCCCCGATCCCAATGGTTGCTGATAAAGGGGACGATATCCAACCCCTTTGCCTTGACCTGGGCAATATAGGCGGGATCGGGTATGGTCACTTTTAACGTGCCATCGGGGTTGATATTAAAGAAGTTGGGGGAAACCTCGTCCAGGGAATTGGCGGCAAGGCTGATGTTGGACAGTTGGGTGGAAACGCTTCCCGAATACACATAGGTCATGGAAAACCGCCCCTCCTTTGCCCAACGGTAAAGTGCCAGGGGGGTCAGACTCCCCAGCGTCAAGGTCCCCGCCACCAGCACCACCGTCTTGACCTTTAATCCGTGGGCGCGGTGGCGGACAAAGGCAGACAACTGCTGTTTTAACGAGACCCGCCGCATGGGGTCCTGTTCCCCGATCTCTGCCAAAAATGGCGCAATGAAAACGGTCAGGGTTTGGGTTTCTTCGTTATAAGAATAGCCGCGAATCAGATTCATTCAATCACCTCGTTATCATATTCTGCCCGACCGACGCATAAGGTATAACAAGAAAAGGAGAGGGTGGAAAAATCATGGAACAACAATCTGTTATCTGCCGCAGTTCGATGCGGCTCTTTCAAGCCGAAACCACAGCCGAACAGGATTTTATCGTGCCCGACATCAAGCCGGACATCAAAAAAGTACTAAAGGTGACCGCCACGCCCGTATTGCACCAATCGGATTACGGACAAGGCCGTTTGACCCTTTCGGGGGACTTGCTGGTCTGCCTCTGCTATCTGCCCGAGGACGGAACCACGGCGCGGGGGATGGAGCTGCGGCTCCCCTTTTCCGACGTGTTGGAAACGGGCGGGGACGGTTGCGTTCCCGAAGTGCAGGTACGGCGCACCACCTGCAACCTCATCAACGGGCGAAAGATCAGCCTGCGGGCGCAGTTATCGGTGAGTTGTTTTTGCTCCCAGACCGAGGAGTTGACCCTCCTCTGCCCCGAAGAGGACGACGATCTGCGCATTCTTCAAAAGCCGTTTTCCTATTGTAAAACGGTGGTGACCGAGCCACGGACGGTAGAGTTTTCCGAACGGCTGGAGCTCCCCGCCCACAGTGCGCCCATTCGGGAACTGCTGTCGGTAGAGCCTACCGTGGTGATTCAGGAGTATCAGGCGCTGACCGACCGCATTGCCCTTTCGGGGGTGGTTCGGGTAGAGACCCTTTACCTGCCTGACGCCGACCCCTGCTCCATTGCACGGATGGAGCACGAGCTTCCCTTTACCGAGATCATCCGCGCAGACGGGCTGAACGAGGACGGCTATTGTCGGATCACCGCCCTGCCCTGCCGCTTTGAAATGGGGCTTTGCGAGGATGCGGACGGGGATGCCCGGATGGTGAACTTCCGCTACGGGTTCCGTCTGGTCGCCGACGCCTGCAATACCGAGACCTGCGATGCCATTGCCGACGCCTTTGGCATTTGCCGACCCGTAACCATAAAAAGCGCTTCTTTAAAAACCGTCTGCAACTGTCAACGAGAGACTTTGACCCATAACCTGCGGGAAACTTTGCCCGTAGACGGGGTGCTGGAGGTCTGCTCCCTGACGGCGGTCCCCCGCATTACTGCCGCCCTTTTGGAAGGAGGGGTTCTGACCTTAAACGGCGAGTTATCGGTCAACGCCCTTGTCCTGTGCGAGCCGGACGGTTTGCCCGAAGCGGTTGCCGCAACCCTGCCCTTTACCGCGGTCAGCGAAGGCTTTGGCAACTGTGACGAGGTTTGTGCCACCGCCGCCTGCGACCATGCGGGGTATACCCTTCGTGCCGACGGCGGGCTGGAACTGCGGGCCGCAATCAAGCTGACGGTCACGGCGGCAAAAGCCGAGACGGTGGGAGCGGTGACCCAGCTGATCCCCAGCGAGGAAGTGCGGGAGAACCCTTGTCGGATGGTGGTCTACTTCCCCCGTGAAAAGGATTGTCTGTGGGATGTTGCCAAGCGCTACGGCAGTTGTCCCAAGAAGATCGCCACCGTCAACGGCTTGGACGAAAGCTGTGACTGCCTCCCATGCCAACCCATTTTGATCCCATAACAAAAAGAGACCCGAAAGGGTCTCTTTTTCCTGTTTATTCTATCAGTTCTCATGGATTGAAAAACCGATCTAACAAGTCAAAAATCTCATCTGCGTTGGTGGCTCGGTTCACCGCTTCACGGACCGCCGCCGAGTGGGGCAACCCCTTTAGGTACCAAGGCACCCATTTCCGCAGTTCCAAAACGCCCAGGCGGGGGCCTTTGTCCTCCAAAAGCCCTTGGGCATGAAGACGTAAAACCCGCATCCGTTCAGAAACATCGGGAGGCGGGAGCAATTCCCCCGTTTTTAAGTAGGCATCAATCTCCCGAAGCAGCCAGGGATTCCCCATCATCCCACGACCCACCATCACGCCGTCGCAACCTGTTTCCTCCAGCAGTTGCTTGGCAGAGGTTGCCGAGGTCACGTCACCGTTGCCGATGACAGGGATGGACAATGCCCGTTTGACTGCGGCGATGCCCGACCAGTCGGCACGGCCCGTATACATCTGCTCCCGGGTGCGGCCGTGGACGGTGATTGCCGCAACTCCCGCATCTTCCAACCCCTCGGCGAACTCCACCGCGTTTTTCGAGGACTCGTCCCAACCCAAACGGATCTTGACGGTAACGGGCAGACGGGTGGCGCGTACCACCGCCGCAGCTACCTTCCGTGCAAGAGCAGGGTCTTTCATCAGGGCAGACCCGTCGCCGTTTTGGACGATCTTACGGACGGGACAACCCATATTAATATCAATCATTGCAGGGGCAAACCCCTCCTCGGTCTGACGTGCGGCAAGTGCCATCACCTCAGGCTCGTTCCCAAACAGCTGCGCCGCAACCAACCCTTCTTCGGGGCTATGCTCCAGCAGGATACGGGTCTTGGGGTCCTTGTAATACAGCCCGCGGGAACTGACCATTTCGGTATAGGAAAGCCCTACCCCAAAGTCCGCACAAATGCGGCGGCAGGTACGGTCGGTCACCCCCGCCATGGGTGCAAGAAATATGGGCGATTTCAGTGTGACGGTTCCGATTTTCAACCCGTTCCCTCGTTTCTTTCGCTTGGTTTATTCCATAGTATTATACTCCCAAAAAAAGAGCGTGTCAACGAAAAAGTGACACGCTCAGGATAAAGCTCAATGCGGTAGCAAATAACGCCCCCAAAGCGATATAAAAAAGGCGGCTTACATCCCATTTTCGGCGGCGGACGGTGGCACGGTTGCTCCCCTTTCGGGATTCGAACGCACGGATGATCGCCAACGCCTCTTCCACAATGTCCTGCCTTTTTTGTTGCATCTTTTTCACTCCTTTTCCGACCACGGTCTATCGGAATTATCGGCTGTTTTTCCAAAAATTATGCAGTAATCCGCGCCAAAATCAGGGTCATATCGTCAGGATAGGGGTTGTTTTGCTGTTTTGCTTCGTCCAACAGCTCCCGTGCCAGCCGCTTGGGGCTTTTTTTGGCGTCCAGCTTCATCAGTCGCCGACCAAAGGCTTCGCTCCCGCCAAAGGCTTCCACCAGCCCGTCACTGGCAAGGGCGATAAAATCCCCCGCCCGTAAACGGCGGCGGGTATGCTCGATGTCGGGGACCTCCAAAATCCCCACGGGCAGGGAAGTGGAAGGAATGGTTTCCAGTTTGCTCCCGCTTCGGATATACGAGTCGGCAGACCCAATCTTTACAAAGTCCGCCGCACCGGTAAACAGGTCCAACAGCACCATATCCACCGTGGCGAACATCTCCTCCCCGCCCCGTAAAAGCAGGGCGGAGTTGATGAGTTTCACCGCCTGATTGCAGTCAAACCCCGCAGACAGAAAACTCCCCAGCAGTGCAATGACCGCACCGCTTTCCTCTGCCGCGGCTTCTCCACTGCCCATGCCGTCACTCAACGCCAGTAAAAACCGCCCGTCCCGCAGGGGCAGTACCAGATGATGGTCCCCGCAACAGTCTTCGTCAGGCTTGACTGCGGCGGCGGTCCCTACCAAAACGCTAAACCGCTCCTGCTCGCAAAGGTGAAGAACACACTCGTCCTTTCCGCAGGGGTTGGGGTCTTTTTGCAAGGTAACCCCCAAAAACCGCGAAACGGTGCGGGTGATGGCAGAACAGTCCCCCGCCCCGCGGCAGGGTGCACGGCGTACCGTTACCTCGTAGCGGTTATAACGGTTTTTCAGCACGGTGATCCCCAAAATCCGCCGCCCCCGTTTTTGGAGTCGATCGTAAAGCTGATGCTCCAGGGACGGGTAGCGGACAAACTCGGAGGACAGTTCCTCGGACAGATCGCACAAGATGGCAGAAACCGTCTTAAACTGTCCCGACAGTTGAGCGCAGGTCACAGCATTCTGCCGCTGATGGCGGCGGATGCGGGATTCCAGGTCATAGGCGTGGTTCAGGGCGGCAACAAACTCGTCGGTGTGGGGACAGCGGCGGCGGAGGCGGTCGGTCAGGTCGGTCTTGTCCACACCCCCCACCTCGTCCAGACGGGCAATCAGTGACGCCGCCTGTTGCTGGGTGCGGATCTTGTCCCGATTCCAACAAACGTCGTTAAGGGTGCAGTTGACACAGACATTTTCCCGCACCCGCTGGAATAACGCCAGGTCGGTAGGCGGCAGCGTGCCGCTGACAATACGGCGGTAGACTTCGGCAAGGCGCAAAAAGGCGTCTCCCGTTTCCAGTACCCGATGGGTCAAAAATCGGTGGAGCTTTTGGGTGCCGCCCTCCTCCACTTCGGAAAACAGGAGCCGTAACCGCAAATCCAGCGACCGCGGCAAAAAGCAGAATACCAGGCAGGCGGGCAGGGCAGAAAGGATGCCTACTGCCTTAAAGGGACTGCCCAGTACGCCGATACCAAACACCGAAACGGTCAGCAAAAACCCCAGCGAACCAATGACCCGTCCCCGCCCCGAAAGCAGTGCAACGGTCAGTCCCCCAAGGCATAGGACACTGACCGTCTCGGCAGGTTGTCCCAAGGCAAGACCCAGACAAAGCCCGAAGGAAAGCCCCGATAAAACGCTCCGCTCGGGATCGGTATAAGCGGCAAAAACAAGGGTTAAAAGACAGGCAAAAAAGGCGGTAAAGGCAGACGGAAACAGCCCTGCCAACCCCAAAAGGCCCACCGACGCCAACATCAGGCGGGACAAAAACCCGCCCTGACGGCGGATCCCGGTGAATGCAAACCCGCTCAACCCCGCTCCGAGAGCAGAAAAGAGCAGCACCACCAGGTCGTAAAGGACGAACCCCGTTCTTGCCCAGGGAATAAACCCGCCCAAAAAGACGGCGACCATCAGGCAACCCAGACGGACCTCCACCCGGGAAAACCGTTCCCCGCCCCAAAGTCCGCAAAGAAGCAGGACACAGACGGCAATCCCGCTTTCCAGCAGGGCATAGCGGGAGCCGATGCTTCCGAAAAGTACGCCCAGCGCGGGAAAGAGCATCCCCCTTGGGGAATGAAACTGCACGGCAAACAGCGCCACACCAAAGGGGCGGATATCCCCTGCAGGGCTGACGCGGGACAACGCAAAACACGCCGCCGTCAGCAGAATACTGCGGCGGGTGTTTTGGGATATGTAAGACGATACTTTTGTAACAGTTTTGGACATTACTTTCTCCTCCCCACTCGATTATAACGAAAAGGGGAAGCGGTTTTTGTCAGATTATGACCGTTCACAAAAATTTTATTTGACGGGACATTTGCACAAGAATATAATGAACCTAAGAGGTAATGACTATGATTATGACTTGTATCTATTTATTAAACATTCTGTTCGGTCTGGGTCTGCTCTTTTTTCAGCACAAAGACGTCAACGCCACCATTTGCTGGTTGCTGGTGTTTGCCTTTATCCCCGTTTTGGGACCGCTGTTTTTTGTGCTGTTCGAATCGGGGGTAATGCTGGGGATATTGACCCGGCATCTGCGGGGGGACGCCTTTAAAAGGGAGCTGACTGCTGCCCTCACAGAAAAGGCTCCGACCAACGGACCGTCTCCCGAAAACCTGCCCACCGTGCGTCAGGCGCGAGTCCCGTACACCGAGGACAACTGTGTGGAGCTGTTGATTGACGGGGAGGAGAAATTTTCCCGTTTGTTTGCCGATTTGAAAAACGCCGCCAAAAGCATCAACGTTCTTTATTTCATCTTTGACCCCACCGAGGCGGTGGGAAAGGCGATGATGGACCTTCTTTGCGAAAAGGCAAAAAGCGGGGTGGAAGTCCGTTTGCTTTATGACCGATTCGGTCGGTTGCGGGTGAAAAAGTCCGACTTTCAACGGCTTACCGATTGCGGAGGACAGGTAGAGGTGTTCCTCCCTTCCCCTTTGCGGTCGTTGCTGTTTGTCAACTACCGACTCCATCGGAAACTGGTGGTCATCGACGGAGAAATCGCCTACACGGGGGGCATCAATGTCGCCGACGAGTATCTGGGCAAAAACCCCAAGCGCACCCCCTGGCGGGATACTTCGGTACGGGTGACGGGCAATGCAGTGGCGCATCTTACCGCCCAGTTTGCCGCCGACTGGCTCTTTGTCATCAAGCAACGCAAGAAAGACCCCGCCGCCGAAGAAGCTGCCCTGAGGAAGCAGGTACACCCTCCCCAAACCGATGCAGGAGAGATGGGGGTGCAGATCTTGACCTGCGGGCCGGACACCCCTACCCACAGCATCCGCGATACCTATCTGCAGCTGATTGCCTCGGCAAAGGAGTACCTGTTCATTCAGACCCCCTACCTGATCCCCGGAGACACCCTGACCGATATGCTGCGGATTGCGGATCGTTCGGGGGTGGACGTGCGGATCCTGATCCCGGGCGTCCCCGATAAAAAGTTTGTCTACTACGCCACTCTGGCAAACGCCACTCCCCTGTTAAAAAGCGGGGTGCGGGTGTATGCCCATCAGGGGTTTGTCCACGCCAAGACCCTGGTGGTGGATGACCGTGTTGCCGCCATCGGCACTGCCAACTTTGACAACCGTTCCTTTCAAATCAATTACGAACTGGCAACGCTGGTATACCATCGGGATTTTGCCGTGACCTGCCGCGAGACCTTTTTAAAGGACTTGGAAAACGCCACCGAGCTGTCTGCCACCCGTGCCCGTGAAACGGGGTTCTTTGCCCGAATGCGGGAAGGGTTTTGGCGGTTGGTGGGGCCGTTGCTATAGCTTTTGTCGATCTTTTCCTGCCCACCGTGGCAAAGGCATAAAAAAAGAGACCCCTTCGGGCCTCTTTTTTTAGTGCACCAATGCGCCGGTAGGACATTTTTCCATACACAAGCCGCAAGAGGTGCATTTTTCATAGTCAAAAACGGGCAGATTGTTTTCCATGGCAATCGCGCCTGCGGGACAGTTCTTGGCACAAAGTCCGCAACCCAGGCAGGCAACCGTACACTGTTTCTTTGCCGTTGCGCCCTTTTCCCTGGTAGAACAAGCCAGATAAACGGGTGCATCAGCGGGCACGAACTGCAACAGGCCTTTGGGACAGGCGTCGATGCACGCCCCGCATCCGTGGCATTTTTCCCCATGGATGTGGGCAATACCGTCCGTGATGGAAATGGCGTCGTTTTGGCAAACCCCGGCACAGTCACCCAGACCCAGACAGCCGTAGTAACAAGCCTTGGCACCGCCGCCCAGACGCATGGCGTTGCGGCAACTGTTCATCCCCTCGTAAGAGTACTTGGCTTTGGCGTTGACGCAATCCCCCTGACAGAGCAGACGGACCACGGTAGCGGCTTTTTCTTCCGCATGGACCCCCAAGACCCTTGCAATTTTTTGCAGGTTCTCGCCGGAGCAGGCGTTACACGCCCCCAGCTTTGCGGGATCGTCCACCAAAGCGGCGGCGTAAGCATGGCAACCGGCATAGCCGCAGGCGCCGCAATCGGCGTGGGGCAAAAGGTCGGACACTTCCTCGATACGAGGGTCTTCATAAACGGCGAACTTACGGGCGGCGTAGGTCAGGCAAAGCCCAAAGAGCAGTCCGAACCCGCCGATGATCAGGGCAGGGGCGATAATCCCTTGAAAAAATAATTGCATCGTCCTACCTCCTTACGCACCGAAGGCGCCAAAGCCCATAAAGGCAAGGGCCATCAGCGATGCGGTGATCAAAGTAATGGGCATCCCCTGCAGTGCGCGGGGGATGTTTGCCGATGCCAGCCGTTCACGAATCCCCGCCAGCAGGACGATTGCCAGGGTAAAGCCCACCCCGGCGGCACAGCCAAAGACTACGGCTTTTAAAAAGTCGGTGTATTCGGCGGTGATGATGGCGGCACCCAAAACCGCACAGTTGGTAGTGATCAGCGGCAGGTAGATGCCCAGGGATTCATACAGGGCGGGTAAAAACCGTTTTAAAACAATCTCAACAAACTGGACCAAAGATGCAATGATCAGGATAAAGAGGATGGTCTGCAAGAAGTCGGCTTCGGCACCGAAGATCCAGTGCATCAGGTTCCAGGCGAGCCAGGTAATGGCGCTCGCCATGGTGATCACGAAGGTCACTGCCATCCCCATTCCCAAAGCGGTATCGGTCTTTTTCGAGACCCCTAAAAAGGGACAGCAACCCAAAAACCGCGCAAGGACGAAGTTCTGAACAAAAATCGCACCAATGATAATGGAGAAGTATTCGCTCATTTGGATTCCTCCTTCCGCAAACGGATGGCGTTCATCACGCCCAGAATCAAGCCCAGGGTCAAAAACCCGCCGGCAGGCAGGGCAAAGACGGTTGCGGGCATTTCGGCATAAACAGGGATTTTGATGGCAAAGGGTAACCCTGCAAAAAGGGTGCCCAAGCCCACGATTTCACGGACGGCGGAAACAATGATCAGCGCCCCCGTAAACCCAAGACCCATCCCCAGGCCGTCCACCGCCGACCGAAGCACGCCGTTTTTCGAAGCAAAGGCTTCGGCACGGGCAAGGATGATGCAGTTAACGACGATCAGGGGTAAAAAGATGCCCAGCGAATCGTACAATGCAGGAAGGAACGCGCCCAAAAGCATTTGGATCAGCGAGACGAACCCTGCGATAATGACCACATAAGCGGCGATACGGACCTTAGCGGGGATGCATTTCCGCAGCAGAGAGACCACCACGTTGGAGCCGATCAAAACGGCGGTAGCGGCAATGCCCATTCCGAAGCCGTTAAAGACGGTGGTGGTGACCGCCAAGGTGGGACACATTCCAAGGAGTTGGACAAGGGTGGGGTTTACGCCAAAGAGTCCGTTTTTTAAGGTTTTAATCATGCTCTGCCACCTCCTCTGTCTGAATGGGGATTGCTTCGTACGCCGTTACCAGTTCCAAAGCACGGTTGACCGCCTCGTTCACCCCGCGGGAGGTCACCGTCGCACCGGAAATGGCAACGATGCCTTGGGGATCGGCAGTTTTGCTCTTAAACAAGGTAAAAGGTCCGGTTTTGCCTTGATAGGTGTCCAGTAACAGCGGAGGGTTATCCGCCGCCTTACTGCCTACCGAGGCGGTTTCCGAATGGGACAAGATCCGTACGGCGGCAATCGACTTATCCGAGCGGATGCCCGTCATAACGGTAATCTCCCCGCCGTAGCCCCGGGCAGCGGTGGTAACGCTGTAACCCACAACGGCGGAATTGTTTTCGTTATAACCCACTGCCATTTTTTCGTTGGCGGACATTTGGTCCAAAACAATATCCTCGAAATGGTAGGCTTCGGTCAGAACCTGTTGCTTTGCCAACGCCTCCTCCATTTCACGGCGTTGCTCGATGCGGCCTTTGGTGAAGTAGTTGCCCACCACCAGCATCAGCGAAACCAAAAAGGTAATCAAAAACAAGGTGCCTGCGGTTTTTGCCATATCCTTAATCATGGGCCTTCACCTCCCCGCCGAATCTGCGTTTGGTGATATACTTATCCATCAAAGGGGTTGCCAGGTTCATCAGCAGGATGGCGTAGGAAACCCCTTCGCTGGAGTTGGAATAAAAGCGGAACAGGAAGGTGATCAGGCCGCAACCAAACCCCATCAAAAGTTTGCCCAAGGGGGTCACGGGGGAGGTCACATAGTCGGTTGCCATAAAGAAGGCACCCACCATCAGACCGCCTGCAAACAGGTGGTACAGCACCAAAGACGGACCGCCGAAAAGCAGGGTCAGTACCGCCACCGTGCCCAAAAAGGCAACGGGAGTATACCAGTCAATGACCCGACGGACCAGTAAGTACACGCCGCCGATCAACAGGGCAAGGCTGGAAACCTCGCCGATGCAACCGGTGGTGTTGCCGATAAAGAGGTCAAACACTTCCACAGGTGCGCCGTCCTTCAGCATTTGCAAGGGCGTTGCACTGGTAACGGTGTCCACCAGTTTTTGGGTGGGCTGGACAAAGGTGTTCATCAGACCGGGCCAGCACCCCTGCAGAAAAACACGGGCGCCCAAAGCAGGGTTGATGAAGTTATGGCCCAAACCGCCGTAGAAATGTTTGCAGACCAGCATGGCAAAGACCGCGCCGATGACCACCATCCACAGCGGGACGGTAACGGGCAGGTTATACGCCAGCAGGATGCCCGTGACGACGGCACTGCAATCTCCTACGGTAACAGGCAGGCGGTTGGCGCGTTGCCAAAAGAGCTCGGTCAGGACGCAGGCCAGTACCGAAATAGCGGTCACCAACAGTACCTGCAGACCAAAGAAATAGGATGCAAAGACCAGGGCGGGAAGAAGGGCGATGATGACGTCCTGCATCAAATCGCGGGTGCTGTCTTTTGCATAGATATGGGGGGCCATGGAAACCCGCAGTTCAGACTGGTTCATTTCGTTCCCCTCTCTTTCAACAAAGTTTTGCCCAAACGGTGGGTTTGGGTCAGCTGCCGACGGGCAGGACAGATGTACGAGCAGGCGCCGCACTCCATACAGTCGGACAGATGGAGTTTTTCCGCACGGTCGAGGTCACGGGCGCGGATGGCGTCACAAAGGCTTATGGGAATCAGTTTCATGGGGCAGACATCAACGCATTTACCGCAACGAAGGCAGTTCCCCTCTTCAAAATAGCGGGCGGTTTTTTCGCGCAGTGCCAACAGGGAGGAGGTGCCCTTTATCACGGGGTCCTCTAAAGAAAACTGCGCCTGACCCATCATGGGCCCGCCTGCAATGACCTTGACAATGTCCTCTTCAAACCCGCCCGATTGTTCGAACAACGTTTTATAAGAGGTACCCAGCCGCACCTGGTAGTTGGCGGGGGATTTTACGCCGTCGCCGCTGACGGTAACCACACGGTCGATCAGGGGCATCCCCGTTTTTAAGGTGACGGCGATTTGTGCGGCGGTGGAAATGTTATCCACCACAACGCCCACGTCAATGGGCAGTTTCCCCGGGGGAACACGGCGGCGGAGTGCCGCGTCGATCAACTGTTTTTCCGAACCCTGGGGGTACTTTTTCTTCAAAGCAACCACTTCGATGGCGGGGTTGCCGTTGGTCCGTTCGGCAAAAAGGGCGATGGCGTCGCGCTTGTTGTCCTCGATACAGATAAAGGCTTTTCGTGCGCCCAGGATTTTCATTTCGGCGCCGATACCGTAAAGAACCAGGTCTGCCCGCTCCAGCATCACCCGATGGTCGGCGGTGACGTAAGGCTCACACTCGGCACCGTTGATGATCAGGTACTCGGCGGCCTTGTCCTTGGACGGGGACAGTTTGACGTGGGTGGGGAACCCTGCGCCGCCCAGACCCGTAATCCCCGCTTCACGAACACGGGCAACCAGCGCTTCGGGGGTCAGGTCGTCATAGTGGGGTGCGGGGGCAATAGCGGGATCGATTTTGTACGCCCCGTCATTTTCAATCACTACGACCGTGGTACGGCCGCCGGCATAGGTGCGGGTCTCAACCGCCTTCACCCTGCCTGAAACCGAGCTGTGGATCGGTGCGGAAACGAAAGCTTCCGAGTCCCCGATCTTCTGACCGACCGAAACTTCGTCTCCCGGGGCGACACAAGGTACGCACTCGGCGCCGATGTGTTGGCGCATGGGGAAGGTCATTTCGTCGTCACAGGCGGCGGCAATAATGGGCAGTGTGTTGGTAAAGTGCTTGGCGTCGTCCGGATGAACGCCGCCGCGAAAGGTATATTTTCTCAATCCCTCATCTCCTTTACAACAGATACTTTATTTTATCACAAAATTCGTCATTTTGCAAGATTTGTTAGGTTTTTGTCAGAGTGTACCAAAAGAGAAACCGATTTTGGATCATCGACGCCTGAATGGGTGCAATCTTTTTACTGAACAGTATAAATCTCCTTGTTTTGCAGATACTAACACCACAAAACTATAAAACAAGGAGATTCATATATGAAAGCGACGGGAATTGTGCGAAGAATTGACGACCTGGGTCGTGTTGTAATCCCCAAAGAAATCCGCCGTACCATGCGGATCCGCGAGGGCGACCCTCTGGAAATTTTTACCGAGCGTGACGGCGAGGTAATTTTTAAAAAGTACTCCCCCATCGGCGAGCTGTCCGCTTTCGCGGGTGAATATGCCGAGACCTTATCCAAGACCAGCGGACACGCCGTTTGCATCACCGACAAGGATGCGGTGATTGCCGTTTCGGGGGCATCGAAAAAAGAGTTTCAGGAAAAGCGGGTCTCTCCCGAAGTGGAAGAGTTGATCCAGGAAAAAATCTCGTTTACCCATCAATCGGGTGAGGAACACTCCCCTGCGTTGCTGGACGGCTCTACCAACCACCCCGTAGGGCTGATGATCCCCATTGTTGCCGACGGAGACGGCATCGGTTCGGTCATCTTCTTCAAGCCCAACGACACGATGGTTGCAGGCGAATCGGAGCTGAAACTGGCACAGGTTGCGGCAGGGTTTTTGGGCAAACAGATCGGACAGTAAAAAAAGACCCTTGCGAGACTTCGCATAAGGAAGTCTCGCAAGGGTCTTTTATATTAAAAATGGCACTCTCGATTTAAAAGTGTCATAGTGGGTTACATACTTTGATTTTATACCTATTTCAAAAATAAAAACCATTAGTAATATTGTGAGACAGGTCTCACAGTGATATTTTGCCTTTCGGCAAAGTGATATGAAAACCTATCGGTTTTCGTGATATTATATTCGCCTTAAAAACTGTCCGTAGGACAATATAACGTTGCGAAGCATCATATAACTGCGAAGCAATATAACTCGCCGTAAGGCGAATATAGCTGAGGCACACTTCCTTATGGAGTGTGCCTCTTCGGGGTCTTTTTTTATTTTACAGTGACGTTTTTGGTTTCTTTGCCCACACGGATCTCGGTCCAGTCTGCAGGGGTTTTGTTCCCGTAGATCTCCCCGTTTTCCACCTTGTCGACCTCGATAACGGGGACCGGCGTTTCGTTCCCGGGGAGGCGGCTTACGACGGTGTTGTTCCGGATGGTCAGGCCCGTGACGTGGGTGGCGCGGATGGCGGTTTCAAAACTGTCGATGATGGTGTTGTCCTCGATCACGATGTTTCGGTTGTCCCAGCCCTCCTGACCGAAAACATAGATGGAGCTGTGTTTGCCCCGCCGACCGCAGGCGATCACCGTATTCCCTTTGACGGTGACGTTACGGACATAATCGGCTTCCCGCCAGTCGAATTCAGGCGCCAGCATGATGCCGGGAGAACCGCAGTTATAGACGGTACAGCCCTCGACCACACCGTTAGAACCCTTGATCAGGATTCCACGGGAGCGGATGTTGGCGTAATAGGTGTTTTTAATCTCAAATCCCGAACAGTTGCGGTTGGCGTTGGTGACCAAACCCGAAGGATCGACGCCTTTGATGGCGGTGTCCAGCGTCAGGCGAAGATAGGTCCCGGGAGTGGCGTTTGCGTTGGATTTGGGGGTATAGTTTTCCAGAACTTCAAGCTTGGCAACCTTGCCAAAGCCCAGTTCGGTACCGCTCTGGGTATAGAAGTGCAGTTCGTGCCCTTCTTCGATAACCCCGCCCATCCTTCCGCCCATGATGTACTGGGTATCCGAAATCCGTTCGGTCACGCGGGAAAAGGAGCCGTAGTTGTTAAACCCGTCATCGCCGCAGTTGCGGAAGACCGAATCGTAGATTTTAGGACCGACTTCCATATAGTTGACGTGTGCGGCATCGGCAACGGTAGAAAAAACGCGGTCTTCGGTAGCACCCAGGGGCCGGGGACCCGGCTCCAAACGGACGTTGTGGAAGCGGTGGTCACCGTAGCCGTGGGTCAGAGCCAAGCCGACCCTGCCGCTCCAGATGGTGTAATCCTCCAGGCCGCACTGCTTGGAATAGGACATCTGCACCGAGTTCCCCGTGGTGGTACGCTCTCCCCCCACAATGTAGTCCCCTACTTTTAAGTCTTCGGCGCGGGAAATGGTGGCAGACCCCATCCGATAGCGGCGGTGGCCCAGTTTTTCCAGTTGGGAGAAGGTCAGGTTTTTGGACCCTATCGAGTGGATATAATCCCCCGTAGTGCCGTCGTGGAATTCGATATAAATGGTGTCCATAAACCCTGAATGGTCGTCAAAATAGTCCCGGAACCCGTTGGGGATGACAAAATCCACCGTGAATTCCTCGGGGTCCAGTGCCGTAATCCGCGCCTGGAAGAAGGAAAGCTTTTCGCAGTCGGTCTGGAAATTTTTCAGCCAGACGTTTTCGCAGTTTTCAAAGGTCACCCCAAAGGCGGTGGGGTTTTGGAAGAGCAGGGTGGAGCCGTTGCCGTAAACGGTAAAGTCTTTCATATCCACAAAAAGCAGATGGGAACCCAAGCTCTGCGGTTTTAAACGGTAAGCGCCCTTTTCCAACGAAATGGACTTTTCTCCTGCGTTGTAGGCGTCCATGATCTTTTGTTGCAGGTCGATCTCGAAAATCGGAGCGTCGTAAACGGGATGATACTCCCCTGCTTTCAGCTCACGGACAGGCTTGTTCAGCAGGTCGCGGAAACGCTTGATAATGACTGCCGCTTCGGCACGGGTGGCGTTCCCTTTGGCGTTAAAACTGCCGTCGGGGTTGCCTGTAACAATGCCCTCCCCTGCTGCTTTGGCGATGTACTCCTTCGTCCAGGAGGAGAAGGTGTCGGCGTCGGTAAACCCGTCTTTTTGATTTAAGAGAGTACCCCGGATTTTTTCTGCCAGACGAACAACGACCGAGGTCATCTCGTCACGGCTGATGGGGCGGGCGGGGTCGAACTTGCCGTCTTTGACCAGGTTTTCGTCAATGACGCCGTAGGCTTTGGCGGCAGAGATCGTTTTGGCAAACCAGGCGTTTGCGGCAACATCCGAAAACGGGGGTTCCTCCCCCTCGTGAAGGTTGGTCAGGTTGGCAACCAGAGTAATAAACTCTGCAC
>JAZOOX010000057.1:0-6089 GCA_045655245.1 Clostridia bacterium
CGGCTTTTTTGTCGTATACAAAAGAAGAAGCGTGAAAAAGGAGGTACTTCGATGAATGTTCGTGAGCGTTTGGAAATGCAGGAAGAAGAACTGCTTTCACCGTTGGCATTTCTAAGTAAAAACGCCACCCGTGCCCGCCCCGAAGAACGGGAGTGTGAGTTGCGGACGGCATTTCAGCGGGACCGCGACCGTGTTATACACTGCAAATCCTTCCGCCGTTTAAAACATAAAACACAGGTGTTTTTTTCGCCCGAAGGGGACCATTATCGCACCCGCTTGACCCACACTTTGGAGGTCACCCAGATTGCACGGACAGTCGCAAGAAGCCTACAGCTAAACGAAGACCTGACCGAAGCCATCGGTCTGGCGCACGATTTGGGACATGCCCCTTTCGGTCATGTGGGTGAACGGGTGCTGAATAATCTTTCGGTCAATGGGTTCCGTCACTATCAACAAAGCGTTCGCGTGTGCGATGTGATTGAACGCCAGGGAGGATTGAACCTGACCGACCAGATTCGCGACGGAATCTTGAACCATTCGGGTGACCATCGTGCGGCAACGTTGGAAGGACGTATCATTCGATATGCCGACCGTATTGCTTACATTAACCACGATATTGATGATGCAGTTCGAGGGTGCGTTATTGCTCAGGATGATTTGCCGAAATCCTGCCTAAAAGTTTTAGGTGACACCCACTCCAAACGGATTAATACCCTTGTCACCGATTTGATTCAATACAGCCGTGAACAAGGCGATATTGCAATGAGTCCTGATATCGAGGAGTCGATGCAGGAATTACGGGCATTCTTATTTGATAAGGTATACTTTACCGACTTTGCCCGCGAGCAGGAGGAGAAAGCGGCAGGCGTTTTAAGCCGACTGTACCGTTACTATTTCGAGCACCCTGATGAATTGCCCGAAGAGTTGTTACATCCCGATTTACATACTGCTGTTTGTGACTTTATTTCTTGTATGACAGACCGCTATGCACTGACATTGTATCAAAAATTGTTTATTCCACAGACCTGGGCGCAAATTTAAAGAAAGGCGAGTTGTATGCGAATAACGGAAGAATTTAAAAACGATGTCATCGCGGCAAACGACATTGTCGAAGTGGTATCGCATTACGTCCAACTGAAACGAAGTGCTTCGAATATGCTGGGGCTCTGCCCGTTTCACCGTGAAAAGACGCCGTCCTTTTCGGTTTCGCCTTCTTTGCAGATTTTTAAGTGCTTCGGTTGCGGGGTCGGTGGGAATGTGATCGACTTTATTATGCGAATTGAAAACTTGGATTTCGTCGACGCAGTAGCACATCTTGCAGACCGTGCGGGATTAAAAATTCCGGAACCGACGTCAACTTCCAATACCATCAGTGAAGATCGCGACGTTTATTATCGGATGAATGTTGATGCTGCAAGGTACTTTCACCATACCCTGTTAAGTCCTGCGGGCGAGGCGGGGTTGACCTACTTTCAAAAACGCGGGTTGACGATGGAAACCATTGTGAAATACGGCCTTGGTTTTGCCCCGGACGGGTGGAACGGTTTGTATGATGAACTGTCTAAAAAAGGCTATACCGACGAGCAAATGGTCAAAAACGGTCTTGCCAGTAAGAGCGACCGCGGAAAAGTATATGACAAGTTCCGTAACCGTGCGATGTTCCCGATCTTTGATATTCGCGGACGGGTTATTGCGTTCGGGGGACGGGTATTGGACCAAAGTCTGCCCAAGTATTTAAATTCGCCTGATACCCCGGTTTTTAATAAAAGCAAACACTTGTTTTCGCTGAACTTTGCGAAATCGGTCCAATCCAAACGATTGGTACTGGTCGAAGGATATATGGACGTCATCGCCTTGGCAAACCGCGGCATTCCCTTTGCCGTGGCCTCTCTTGGCACTTCGCTGACAACGGACCAGGCACGAATGCTTTCGAAATACTGTCAGGAAGTGGTTGTTTGTTATGACTCTGACAGTGCAGGACAGGCTGCCACACTACGGGCACTGGAAGTTTTAAGACCGTTCTGTGAAAAAGTGCGGGTTGTTTCGGTGGAGGGGGCAAAGGACCCTGATGAGTACATCAAGGAACGAGGTCCCGATGCGTTTTTGAACCTGCTGGATGAAGCGGTTGACCAGACGGCTTTTCAGATTAACTTGGTTCGAAAAAAGTATGATTTGGAAAATATTGATGAAAAAGTCTCGTTTTTGAATGAAATCGCGGATATTCTGGTTAAAATAGACAACGCAGTTAAACGTGAGGCATATTTGCAGAAAGTTGCCAACGAAACGGGAATGAACATCGAAGCGTTGCGTGCGGAGCTGGCAAAGCGGGATCGGCGAATCGGTCTGATGAATGAAAAACGCCAGCGGGAGAAAAAAGACAGCAGCTCTCTTTCGCCTGCAGGAGGGACGTTACGAAGAAAGGCGGAACGCCTTTTAATCGGCTTGTGCTTCAGCGATGCAACGGTGGCAAAATGGTTGGTAAAGGAAAATGAAACCAATTGTTTTGAAGATCCGGTTGCAAAAAAAATGGCTCATAAACTGTTCGTTGAAGGGGTTACCGCACCACCGTTACTCCTGGACAGCTTTGAAGGAAAAGAACGAGAAATCGCCTCGGGAATCCTTTGCTATCAAGCGGGGTACGAAAACCACCTTTTGGCCGCCAATCAGTTGCTTTCGACCATTAAGAATGCACGATTGGAGTCGGAGATATCAGGGTCCGCCGAACGCGGCGACCTGGAAACACTAAAAGCATTGATTGAGAAACGTAAGAAAAATGGCGGTACGACCGCTGATACAAACGAAGGGGAGGATTAACAATGGCAGCAGTATCACCTGAAACCAAAAAAACAATTATCAAGGAGTTAATCGAAAGAGGTAAGAAAAAAGGCAGCCTGACCTATAAAGAGATCGCAGACACCTTGGAAGAAATCGAGATCGAAGCCGATCAGATTGAAAAGATCTATGAAATGATAGAATCGTTGGGCGTCGAAGTGACGGGGGACATTGAAGAACCCGAAAACTTAGATGACATCGAAGAAGTTTCGCCCGAGGAGTTCTTAGATCTTAGTGTGCCGGACGGAATTGCCATTGATGACCCTGTACGCATGTACTTAAAGGAAATCGGCCGAGTTCCGTTGTTGACCAACGAAGAAGAAGTCGAACTGGCTATTCGTGTTTCCGGCGGTGATGTGGACGCAAGAAAACGTCTTGCCGAAGCCAATCTTCGTTTGGTTGTCAGTATTGCGAAGCGCTATGTCGGGCGCGGCATGCTCTTTTTGGACTTGATCCAGGAGGGGAATCTCGGTCTGATCAAGGCGGTAGAAAAATTCGATTACGAAAAAGGCTTTAAGTTCAGTACTTATGCCACTTGGTGGATTCGTCAGGCAATTACCCGTGCCATTGCTGACCAAGCCAGAACAATTCGTATTCCCGTTCATATGGTTGAAACCATCAACAAATTGATTCGCGTTTCCCGACAGCTTTTACAGGAACTGGGGCGTGAACCTACCCACGAAGAAATCGCCAAGGAAATGGGCATGTCGATTGATAAGGTGCGTGAAATCACCAAGATCGCCCAAGAACCGGTTTCTCTCGAAACCCCGATCGGCGAAGAGGAAGACAGCCACCTGGGTGATTTTATCCCCGATGAAGATGCCCCTGCGCCTTCCGAAGCGGCTTCTTTCCTGTTGTTAAAAGAACAGTTGGTGAATGTTCTGAACACCCTTACTTCCCGTGAAGAAAAGGTGCTTCGCTTGCGCTTTGGATTGGATGACGGTCGTCCGAGAACGCTGGAAGAGGTAGGAAAAGAGTTCAATGTTACCCGTGAACGGATTCGTCAGATCGAGGCGAAAGCGTTGCGCAAACTCCGCCACCCCAGCAGAAGCAAGAAGCTGAAGGATTATTTAGACTGATGTACAATGAACTCCCTTTGACATTACGACTTTTAAAGATGGTTGAGTTGGTTCCGTCCTGCCATTGCCTTTGCGATGTTGGGACGGACCACGCTTATCTCCCCATTGCGGTTTTAAAAGCAGGAAAAGCAGAGATGGCATATGCAACTGATGTCAACGAAGGTCCTTTGCAACGAGCGGCACTAAACGGGCGGTTATATGGCGTAGCCGATAGAATGGAAACCCGATTGGGAAACGGTCTTGCTCCTGTTAAAAACGAATCGATAGATGTTGTCACCATCGCAGGAATGGGCGGACGGCTGATTGTCGATATTTTATCCCGGGAAGAAGCCATTGTCAACCGTTGTCTGTGTTTGGTTTTACAACCCATGCGGGAAACAGAAGCGGTACGGCGTTTTTTAACTGACAAGGGCATTCGCTTTACAGAGACGTTGGTTCGGGAAGACCGGCGCTATTACCATATTATCAGCGCATATCCTAAAGAGAATAACGGCGGATCGTATGATGAAATGGAACTGTTTTACGGTCTTCCGTGGTTGGACGAATGTGACTTATTTTGGGAAGAGGCACGACGTAATATCGCCGAATTAAAGCGGATTGAAGCGGGCATTACCACCGATAATCCCCAATCTTTGGAACGAAAAAACGACTGCCGGCGTAAGATTGAATATTTGCAGGAGGTGCTGAAGCGTGTACGTTGAAACAATTGCAAATCGGATAGAGGGGCTCGCTCCTTTAAGTTTGGCAATGGACTTTGACCACGTTGGTTTGATGGTTGGGAATTCGAAGGCACCTGTCCATAAAGTACTGGTTGCGCTGGATTTGACCGAAGCGGTGGTTGGGGAAGCAATTGCCAAAGGCGCAGATATGATTATTACCCACCACCCCTTTTTATTTGAACCTTTTTTTTCGGTGACGAACCAAACGGTAAAAGGACGCATCATTCTTGAACTTGTCAAAAATAATATCACATATTATGCTGCCCATACCAATATGGATATCGCTAAAGGCGGCATCAACGACTATCTCTGCCGCTTGTTGGACCTTACTGCTTGCTCGGTATTAGAACCCACAAGTGGGGAGGACGGTCTTGGCAGAATCGGTTCGTTGCGTGCGCCGATGGACGCCGAGGATTTTTTACAATATATAAAAGAACGCCTTGACTGCTCAAGCGTTTTGTACGCGGGCAAAAAAGGAAAAGTACAGCGAGTTGCCGTTTGCAGCGGTTCGGGAACCTCCTTGGCAGGACGAGCTCTTTCTCTTGGTGCCGATGCTTTGATTACTGCGGATATGAAGTATTCCGCCGCACAATCGTTAGAAGGTGAACCGCTATTGCTTGTTGATTGCGGACATTACGGAACAGAACGTTTTTTCTGCAATATCGTGCTTGAACTTCTAAAAGGATACGTTGACGTCGAAATTGCCGAAACAGATACTGACTACATAAAACAATTGACATTTTAGTTTTCCTTTGCTAAAATGAGATTGAGTAAGCCAGACAGTCGCGGATACGGTGCCGAAAGGTCGTAGACGAGGAAAGTCCGAGCTCCGCAGGGCAGGGTGCTGGGTAACTCCCAGTGGAGGCGACTCTAAGGAAAGTGCAACAGAAATAGACCGCCTGATTTTCAGGTAAGGATGGAAAGGCGAGGTAAGAGCTCACCGGCGGGCAGGTGACTGTTCGGCCATGTAAACCCCACCCGGAGCAACGTCAAAAGAAACTGCTTGCCCGGCTTGTTTCTTAAAAAGGCGGCTTGAGAGCGTTAGAAATAACGTTCCTAGATAGATGACTGTCAAATACAGAACTCGGCTTATAGACTTGCTCAAACATGTTAAAGACCACGGACATCCGTGGTCTTTTTCTTTGTTCTAAAGCGGGACAAACCATCATAAGATGGAGTAACAATGTTTGAAAGGAGCCGAAAAATGATTGTAGACATGCATCAGCTTTTGAGTCGTGTTGCCCCCGAGGTGCGCGCGGTTTTAATGAAGATCCCGCAAAACGACACTTCCGGTATCGAAGAGATCCGTTTGCGCGCTGAACGCCCTTTGATGGTGGAGAATGATATCGGAGCTTTTTTTGTGACAGCAGACGGAAGGTTGAGTAAATATCCCGCTGACGGATTTCGCATCAGCCGAGAATACCTGGAGATCACCCTGGAATTATTATGCCAGAATTCC